>JAFOMI010000026.1 GCA_017418945.1 Bacilli bacterium | reverse complement strand
TTTAATACAATATTTTAATGAAAATAATATACCTTTGGTAATAGATAATAAATTAAATTCAATGTTTTCATATCAACCTGGTGCATTAAAGAAAAAATATAATATTGATTTAGATGAATTAATAAAGAAGTATCCATTATCTATTGAAAAATATAATAATGGAGGTAAGAAATTATGATTTTTGATGATATCGATATAAAAATATTAAAGGAAAATTTTGATGAAGACTTGATAAAACAAATTGATTCAAAAAATATAAATAATATTTTTGAATACTTGAGAGATAGCAATATATATTATTATAAAGATTTGTTTTTGAATTCGTTAGATTTATTTTTACTTCCATGTGATTCTTTTATAAGTAAGTTTGAGAAATTAAAAAAAGAATTAGGTAGTGATTATGTAAATAAATTGGCAGAAGACTCATCTTTAATTGAAACTATGTATAAATAAAAAAGTATATGGATTAAATATCCATATACTTTTTATATTCTGTAAGTATTCCTTCATGTTTACCATTATCAAAACTAGGTTTAATTTGGAATACTCCAGGGAATTCATTTCCTTCAACTAAACATGCATCATCTTTTGTAATAGCAACATCCCAACCAATATATTTTATTTCTTTTATTTCTTTAGATGCTTTTTTTACTAATTCACATGCTTTTTTAAAATTAGGTATTTCATAGTTAATTATTTCTTTTTTAGAAGTAGGGTGGATTGTTATTTTATTATCCTTTTGATCAATTGCGGGACATATTACTTTTCCGTTTTTATCAATAAATGTATACATACCACCAGAAGAGAAATTATCAACAAATCCTTTATTTCCAATTTTTAATATTGTATTTAATATATATACGTTTTTACCATCAAAGTATGTAAAGAATCTTAATGTATTAACTGAACCATCATATAATTCATTTAATGATGGATGTTGTTTTATTATTTCTTCTACTAAATATTGTTTATTATTTATAAGTTCATTTCTTAGTTTTTCAATATTTTTATTTACTTTAACTTTGCTTATACCTTTGCCGCCACAATTATCAAGTTCTTTTGCGATTACATAATCTTTATTTTTTAAGAATTCTTTAAAATCATCTAAAGTAGTATTTCTTAAATCTATCCAATCTCTTTTTAAATACTTATTAAATTTTTTATTGAATTCAATTTTATCTTGTAATAAGTACCAATAATTTTTATCATTATATTTTTTTACTAATTGATTATTGATTCCTCTTGTTAAATAAGTTTTTCTTTCTTTTTTATTTAATAGATAAAATTCAAATTCTTGATAATCATAATATCCAGCTTGATATTTAAAACCACAATATATTATATCTATTAGTGTTATTAGAAATGGTTTTTTTGCTTTTTTAGATATGTTTTTTGTAATTCTAAACATATTCTTAAAATCCATATGAATTATTGTTTTAAATAAATATTTTACTTTTCTCATTTATTGTATCACCCATATAAATTTTATCATATTTTGTCTATTTTCCCAAATTGTTTTGACATAATTATTAATTTGTAATAATATATGTATTAAACATTAAAGAGGATAGGGATTATGGGAATAACAGAATGTTATGAGTATGATGATTTAGTTAGATTAAATGATTATTTACTTAAAATGAATTTTAATTATAGAGAATTATTAAATGTATCAAATGATATTCCATATACATTAGATATAGATTTTATGTCATTTCAACCAAGTGATATAAAAAAATCTATTTCTAATTTTAATGAAAAGAATAAATTAATTGATAAACCGTTTATAATTTCAGAAAATAGTATTTTTAAGAAAAATGATAAAAATACTTGTACTGTTAAATCCTCTTTATTAAATAATAAACTTAAAGATAATGCACTTCTTAATGATTTGTTTAATACTATTTCAAATATAAATGGACCTATTTCTTCAAATAAATGTATTCATATAAATGTAGGATTAAACGAATTAGATAAAGATAATGATAATTTATTAACTTTATTAAAGATATATCTTTTATATGAACATATTATTTATAGATTTTCTTATGGAGATGATTTATCTTCAAAAGTTAGTATGAGTTTATATTCAAAAGAACTAAGTAATATATTATATGATTTTATAAGAGGCAATGAGATTACTGATGATTTTTATAAGAATATAGATTTATTAAGAAAAAAGGTAATTAAAAAAGAACATGCTTTTAATATAAATAAAAAAAGTCCTGTATTAAAACAAGATACAATGGAATTTAAAATGTATAATTCTAATACCAATATATTTATTATTCAAAATTACATTAATCTAGTATTAAATATAATTGAAAGAATAAAAAATGACGATATAGATAATTCGTTTTTAGATTATAAACTTTTAGATTATGATTATAATTTCTATAAAACAGATAATTATAAAGATTCATATTATTCTGATGCATTAGAATTTTGTGATTTAATATTTGTAGATGATATAGACAAAGATTATTTTTTAAGACAATATTTTATTAAAGAAAAAACAAAGAAACTAGTTATCTAGTTTCTTTATTATTTCTGAAGCAGAATTAGAATACGCTCTAAATAAACCTCCTGCGCCTAATTTTATTCCTCCAAAGTATCTTACTACAATAATTAGAATGTTATTTAAATTATTTTTTTCTATAACATTAAATATAGGCATACCAGCAGTTCCTTTTGGTTCACCATCATCATTTATTTTTCCGGTATTATTAATCTTATATACATAAACAACATGTCTTGCTTTTTTATGTTCTTTTTTTATGTTATCAATTATTTCATCTATAGCTTCTTCGTTATCTAATTTATATAAATATGTTATAAATCTAGATTTTTTAATTTCAAATTCATTTGTAATCATAAAATCACCAATTTCATTATAGCATTTTCTTACATTTTTTACTATAATACTTTATTATTAAATATGTTATAATGAAAAGGGAAAGAAAAATACTATTTAAAAGGAGGTGTTATTATGGATGTTAGAGAAAATATTAAGAAAAAACTTGCCTTACTTCCTGATTCTCCAGGTTGTTACTTAATGAAAGATGTAAGTGGCACAATTATATATGTTGGTAAAGCAAAAATACTTAAAAATAGAGTTAAAAGTTATTTTAGAGGAGAGAAGTTTGGTAAAACCAAATTACTTGTTCAAAATATTCATGATTTTGAATATATAGTTACAGGTTCTGAAAAAGAAGCTTTGTTACTAGAAATTAATCTTATTAAGAAATATGATCCTAAATATAATATTATCTTTAGAGATGATAAACAATATCCATATATAATGCTTTCATATGATAAATATCCAGAACTTAGTATCGTTAGACCAAATAAAAGAACTAAAAGAAAGAATGTAAAATTATTTGGCCCATATCCTAATAGTTATGCTGCTAAAAGAATAGTTCAAATATTAAATAGAATGTATCCGTTAAAGAAATGTAAAAATTTTAAAGATGATTTATGTCTTTACTATCATATAGGTGAATGTCTTGGATATTGCAAGTTAAATATAGATAAAGAAGTAATGGATAATATTGTAATGGAAATTACTAGTTTCTTAAATGGAAATTATAATGATATTTATAATAGATTAGAAAAAGAAATGTTGGAAGCATCAAGTAAGTTAAATTTTGAAAAAGCAAAAGAAATAAAAGAAGTAATGGATTATATTAAGGTTGTTCTTGAAAAGCAAAAGATTGACTTTAATGATAATGTTAATAGAGATATATTTAATTATTATGTATATAAGGATTATATATCAATACAAGTACTTCATTCTAGAAATGGTAATTTAGTTGAAAGAGATAGTTATATATATGAATTAAACGAAGAGAAAATAGATGTACTAAATAATTTTATTATTTCGTTTTATGATGATGATAGATTTAAGCCAAGAGAAATACTTGTACCAGAAGGAATAGATACTGATTTGTTAAGTGAAGTATTAGGAATTAAAGTATATTCTCCAGTTAAAGGGGATAAGAAGAAATTACTTGATATGGCTGAGGAAAATGCAAAAATTAAAATAGAAGATAAAATAGCTTTAATTAAGAATGACTATAATAGAACTATTCATGCATGTGAAGAATTAAGTAAAAAAATAGGATTTGAAGTGCATAGAATTGAAAGCTTTGATAATTCTCATTTATTTGGTAATTTTAGAGTTAGTGCGATGGTTACTTTTATTGATGGAAGAAAAAGTACAAAAGATTATAGAAAGTATAAGATTATTAGTGACGCTAAAGATGATTATCATATGATGCAAGAAGTTATTGAAAGAAGATATACTAGAGTAATTAATGATTCTTTAATTATGCCTGATTTGATACTTGTTGATGGTGGTTTAATACAAATTAATGCTACTAAAGAAATTCTAGATAATTTATGTTTATCAATACCAGTTTATGGTATGCAAAAGAATGATAAACATAGAATAACTCATTTAGTATCTAGTGATGGTGACTATATAGAAATAGAAAAGAATAGCGATTTATTTCATTTCCTTGAAACTATAAGTGAAGAAGTACATAGATTTGCGATTACATATCATAAAGATATTAGAAGTAAAGGAACTTTTTCATCAAAATTAGATGAAATACCAGGTATTGGAAAACAAAGGAAAAAAGCTTTATTAAAGAAATTTGGTACTTTAAAAGGAATACTTGAAGCTAGTGATAGTGAACTTGGTGAGATAATTCCAGATAATATAATTCCTGTTTTAAAAGAATATTTAAAAAAATAATATTCTTTTTTTTTTGTAAAATTTATTCTATGCAATTGAAAAATAAATAATAATTAACTATAATTATTTGTAGAGGTAGATTATATGAATAGCAAAAGATTTACAATTGTAAGATATTCAGTTATTGGATTAGCAATAATAATGTTATTAGGAATTACAATATATCAAAATAGGGAAATAAAAGCAGAAGAAAAAATAATTGAAAATAAAGTTAATGAAGTAACTGAAGACATAGTTTTAGATGCGACTAAAGTTTATATTTTAGGTAAACCTGATTTATATCAAGATGTCATTTCCTTAAATGATTTTGAAATTAGAGTTAATACTGATGATCTTGTTAAAGAAAAACTTATTGATAACAATAATAATTTTAAGGGTTATGTAAAGGTACTTAATGATGAAGGTGCATTTATTAGTGTAGATAACATGCTTATAAATAATATTAATGATAAAGATTATGTTTTAGGAATAAATAATGAACAAGATTTATATGATTTAAAATATATATATGTTGGTGATGATCCTAAGAATTATATTAAATATAATGATAAGATGTATAGAATTATTGGAATAACTAATTCTAATGATTTAAAACTTATTGATGAAGAAAATACTATAGAAGAAAATTTTGGATTATCTGGAGATATTAACTATTTAAAGAAAAAGGAAGAATTAATTGATGAAGGATATAAAGGAATATTCTATGTAGGATATGTTAGAAGTAAATCTAATGATATTAGTAATATAATGAAGAACGAAAAGAGAAATAATACTTATACAGTAGGTTCTCCTAAGTTAGTATTTAGTTTTTCATATCCAAATATATCAGATATTATAAATTCAGCAAATGAATGCACATATAATTCTTTAACAGATATTAATATTAATAATTGTCATAGTTATTTAATTAATATGCTTACTAATACATATTTATCTAATGCTGCAGAAAAGAATATGCTTTATATGATAAATGAAAATAATGAATTAATTATGACTAAACTTGAAAAGAATATTCAAGTTAAAAAAGTAATATATGTTAGTGCTTTATCAAAATATCTTGGTGGAGATGGAAGTTTTGATAATCCATATGTTATTGAATAAGAAAGTAAATTACTTTCTTATTTTTATTTTAAAATATTTATATTTTTGATATAATTTTTATAGGTGAAGTATATGAGCAGAATAAAAATAATGAGTGAAAGTTTATCTAATAAAATAGCAGCAGGTGAAGTTGTTGAAAAATGTGCATCTGTTGTTAAAGAATTAATAGAAAATTCTATAGATGCAGGATCGACATATATAAAAGTAGATTTAATTGATTCTGGAACTAAATCAATTAAAGTAACTGATGATGGAATTGGAATGGATGAAGAGGATGCATTATTATGCTTTGAAGCTCATGCAACTAGCAAGCTTTTAAATGAAGATGATTTATTTAATATTTGTACTTTAGGATTTAGAGGTGAAGCTCTTCCATCTATTGCATCTGTTTCTATCGTTAATTTAAAGACTAGTAATGGAGAAACAGGTATATCTTATACTTTAGAGGGTGGAATATTAAAGTCTAAAGAAAAAGGTGATTTAAGAAGAGGAACTATAATTGAAGTTAGAGATTTATTTTTTAATACACCAGCTAGATTAAAATATTTAAATAGTTTATATAGTGAATTATCTAATGTTATAAGTGTTATTGATAGAGCAGCTCTTTCACACACTAATATTAGATTTACATTAACTAATAATGATAAAGTATTACTTCAAACTGATGGATCAAATAATTTACTTAAGACAATTAATCAAATATATGGAACTGATGTAGCAAGAAAAATGCTTAAAATTAATACTTATAATGATGATTATATTGTTGATGGATATATATCAATGCCAGAAGTTAATAAGTCAAATAGAAATCATATTATTACTATTGTAAATGGTAGAGTAGTTAAAAATAGTGAATTAAATAAGGTTATTAATGATAGTTATCATAAATATAAACCTGATAATAGATATCCGGTTGTTGTATTAAATATTGAAGTAGATCCTTGTTTAACAGATGTTAATATACATCCATCTAAACAAGATATTAAGTTTTCTAATTTTGAAGATTTAAAAGAAATAGTATCAAAAGAAATAGAAAGAGTACTTGATAATAATTTTCTTGGAGTAGATGCATCTACTCATGAAGTTAGTTTAGATAATGTTATTAAGAAAATAGAGCCAGTTAAAGAAGAACCTAAATATGAAGAAGTAAAAGAATTAGTTATGGATTTTTCTTCTTCTAGTGAAAATATGATTAAAGAAGAAGAGAATAATTATAATTTTGTTGAAGAAGAATCTAAAGAAGATGTTAAACCATTTCCTAAATTATATATTGTAGGTCAAGTACTTGGTACATATATAGTTTGTCATAATGAAAAAGGAATGTATTTAATAGATCAACATGCTGCGGCAGAAAGATTCAATTATGAAAAGTATAAAAAAGCAATGGCAAATCCAACACAGGAAACTATAAGTATGTTATTTCCTATGAATATTGAGTATCCTAAAGATGAATTTTTGATAATAAAAAATAATTTAGAATTTATAAGGGTTCTTGGTGTTGATATAGAAGAATTTGGAGATAGTTCGTTTGTTATAAAAGCACATCCTACTTGGTTTAAAGAAGGACTTGAAGAACTATTTGTTAGAAATGTATTAGAAAAAATAATAACAATGGATAAACATTTTGATTTAGAAAGATTTAATGATAGTATTTCTGCGATGATGGCTTGTAAGGCTAGTGTAAAAGCAAATACTGATTTATCAATGGAAGAAATGCAAAAGATAATAGATGATTTAGAAACATGTAAAAATCCATATAATTGTGCTCATGGAAGACCTACAATTATACATTATCCTATATATGAAATAGAAAAATTATTTAAGAGGGTGTTATAGTGAATAAAATTGTTATTGGTAACTGGAAAATGAATATGCTTCCAAGTGAATCTGTAAAATTTATTAATGAATTAGATCAAAATGATTTTAATAATGAAGTAATTGTTCTTGCACCTTATATTAATTTACCTTATTTAAAAAGTAATAAGATTAAGTTTGGCGCGCAAAATGTATTTTATAAGAATGAAGGACCTTATACTGGTGAAATATCTCCTTTAATGCTTAAAGATATAAATGTTAATTATTGTATGATTGGTCATTTTGAAAGAAGAAAGTTTTTTAATGAAGATGATAATTTAGTTCTATTAAAAGTTAAAAACGCTCTTGAAGAAGGGTTAAATGTAATTCTTTGTGTTAATTCTATTGAAAGCTTAAAGAATAGTACTCTTGGAATAAAAGATTTAGATAAATTAATTGTTGCGTTTGAACCAAATGATTATATTGGAAGAAATAAAGTTGCTTCAAATAATCTGATAAATGACTTTGTGTTAGAAGCAAAGAAATTATTAGGTAATGAAATAAAAGTTGTATATGGCGGAGGTATTACAGCTAATAATATAAATACTATTAAAGGAATAACTTCTTTAGATGGAATATTAATTGGAAATAGTAGTATTAATATTGATTCTTTTAAAGAGATAATAGAAAAATATTAATCTCTTTTTCTTTTTGTTTAAATTTATAGTATAATCTTTATAGGTGATTTTTATGATTATTGTAATAAGTGGTCCAACTGCTGTCGGTAAAACTAAATTAAGTATAGAACTTGCTAAAAAATATAATGCTGAAATTATTAATTATGATTCTGTACAAATATATAAAGATATGGATATAGCGTCAGCTAAGGTTACTAAAGAAGAAATGGAAGGAATCCCTCATCATTTACTAGATATAAAGAATTATGATGAAAATTATTCTATATATGATTATCAGATGGATGCTAGAAAGAAAATAGAGGAACTTAAGAATAAAAATAAAAATATTATTTTTGTGGGAGGAACTGGATTATATATAAAAGCAGCGCTTTATGATTATAGATTTAATAAGGAAGAA
The DNA here is from genome assembly GCA_017418945.1 of Bacilli bacterium. GTDB lineage: Bacteria > Bacillota_I > Bacilli_A > RF39 > UBA660 > RUG13038. Next base: position 44,253 of record JAFOMI010000026.1, on the reverse strand, counting down.
GAAAAATATGATTTTAGTAATTTAACAAATGAAGAATTATATAAAAGAATAATCGAAATAGATAAAGATATTAAAGTAGATAAAGATAATAATAGAAGACTTGTTAGAACATTAACTAATTTACTTAATGGTAATATAACTAATAATAAAGATACATTATTATATGATGATTGTTATTTTATTGGACTTAAAACTGATAGAGATATTTTATATGAAAGAATTAATAAAAGAGTAGATATTATGCTTGATAATGGTTTAATTGATGAAGCTAAGAAGTTCTATAATAAAGAAAGAACAAAAGCTATTATGACACCAATTGGATATAAAGAATTATTTAGGTATTTAGATAATGAAATTACTAAAGATGAAGCTATTGATTTGATTAAAAAGAATAGTAGGCATTATGCAAAAAGACAATTTACTTTCTTTAATAATCAAATGAATATTAAATGGTTTGATGTGAATTTTAATGACTTTAATAATACTGTTTTAGAAGTTGAAAATTATATAAATTTAAATTAAAAAAGAAATTAGCACTAATGTATTGACAGTGCTAATTTTTAGTATTATAATTAAAAACGTAAACAAGTGATAGAGGTGATTATATTGCTTAGTGAAAGAAAAGAAATCATTTTAAAATTAATAATAGAGGAATATATTAAGACTATTAAACCGGTTGGCTCAAAGAATTTATGTGATATTCTAAATTGTTCTTCGGCAACAATTCGTAATGAAATGCAATCACTTGAAGAAGAAGGATATTTAGAAAAAACTCATACAAGTTCTGGTAGAGTTCCATCAGAAAAGGGATATAGATATTATGTAGATCATCTTATGGAACCAAAAGAAATGACTGGGGAAGAGATGCTTAATTTACAAATTATTTTTAATAATAAACAATTACAATTAAATGACTCTATTTCTAAAAGTTTACAAATAATATCTGATATGACTAATTATACAGCAGTTATGCTTGAGAATAAGAATGAAGAAAATAAACTTAAACAAGTTGAGGTTATTCCAATTAATGAAGAAAATATAATTGCAATTGTAGTTACGGACAAAGGTCATGTTGAAAATAAAAGTATTAATATTAAAGGAAGTAATTTATTAGAAGTTAAAAAGATTGTTGAATTAATTAATAAAATGATTGTAGGTACTCCAATTGATGAAGTAAGTTCAAAATTAGAGTTTGAAATAAAACCTATAATTAGTAATTATATTATGAATTATGAAACTATATATAATGCATTTTACAATGCCTTTAATAATTTTAGAGATGAGAATATAGTTCATGTATCTGGTAGAAATAAGATGCTGGAATTACCTGAATTTAATGAAGTAGATAAGATTAAGAGACTTATTAGTAAGCTTGATGATGAATCTTTAAAAAATATTGAAGAATCTTCTGGTGAAATTAAAATATATATAGGTAAAGAAAATGAATTAGATGATGATTTAACAGTTATAAAAACTAAGGTAAATGTAGATAATCATGAAAGTACACTTGCAATTGTAGGACCAAAGAGAATGGAATATGATAAAGTTGTTTCTATGCTTGATTATATTAAGAATTATTTGAAAGGAAATGAGTAATGGAAGAGAATAAAGAAGTTGAAGTTCTTGAAGAAGTAAAAGAAAATAAAAAAGAGAAAAAGAATAAGTGTCAAGAACAAATAAAAGAACTTGAAAATAAAGTTAAAGAATTAGAAGATAAGAATATTAGAGTTACTGCTGAAATGATTAATAGTCTAAGAAGAAAAGAAGAAGAAAATAATAGATTAATGAAATATGCTTCAGAAAGTCTAATATTAGATATATTAAGTACAATTGATAATTTTGAAAGAGCATTACTTGTTAAGAGTGATAATGCTGAAATAGCAAATTATCAAAAGGGATTTGATATGATTTATAACAATTTAATTAATACTTTAAATAAATATGAAGTTAAAGAAATAAATTGTGAAAATGCTATGTTTGATCCTAGCTTTCATCAAGCTGTTATGACAGATCATGTTGAAGGTAAAAAAGAAAATGAAATTATAGAAGTATTACAAAAAGGTTATACTTATAAAGATAAAGTAATAAGACCAGCAATGGTAAAGGTAAATAATTAAAGGAGAGATGATTAAATGAGTAAAATTATAGGTATTGATTTAGGTACAACTAATAGTTGTGTAAGTGTTTTAGAGGGTAGTGAACCAAAGGTTATTGCTAACCCAGAAGGTGGAAGAACAACTCCATCAGTAGTAGCGTTTAAAAATGGTGAAATAATTGTAGGTGATGCTGCTAAAAGACAAATGGTAACAAATCCTGATACTGTATATTCAGTAAAAAGATTAATGGGTACTGATAAAAAAATTAAAGCAAATAATAAAGAATATACTCCAGAAGAAATTTCTGCTATGATTTTATCTTATATGAAAGATTATGCAGAAAGTTATTTAGGAGAAAAAGTTAATAAAGCTGTTATTACAGTTCCTGCATACTTTAATGATGCACAAAGACAAGCAACTAAAAATGCTGGTAAAATAGCTGGACTTGAAGTAGAAAGAATTATTAATGAACCAACTGCAGCAGCTCTTGCTTATGGTATTGATAAACAAGAAGATGCACATACTATCTTAGTTTATGACTTAGGTGGAGGTACATTCGATGTTTCTATTCTAGAACTTGGTGATGGTGTTTATGAAGTTAAATCTACATCAGGAAATAATAAATTAGGTGGAGATGACTTTGATAATAGAATATCTGATTATTTAGTTTCAGAATTCAAAAAAGAAAATGGTATTGATTTAACTAGCGATAAAATGGCAATGCAAAGAATAAAAGATGCTGCTGAAAAAGCTAAAAAAGATTTATCAGGAGTAACTTCTACTCAAATTAGTTTACCATTTATTTCACAAGGTGAAAATGGACCACTTCACTTAGAATTATCTTTAACAAGAGCTAAATTTGAAGATTTAATTAAAGATTTAGTTGAATCTACATTAGATCCTGTTAGAAAAGCTTTAAGTGATGCTAAAATGACTAAAAATGATATTGATAAAGTTATCTTTGTTGGTGGATCAACAAGAATTCCTATGGTAACTGAATTAGTTAAAAAGGAACTTGGTAAAGAACCATCTAAAGGTGTTAACCCAGATGAAGTTGTTTCTATGGGAGCAGCTATTCAAGGTGGAGTATTAACTGGTGAAGTTAATGATATAGTATTACTTGATGTTACACCACTATCATTAGGTATTGAAACTATGGGTGGTGTTATGACAGTATTAATTCCAAGAAATACTACTATTCCAACAAGTAAATCTCAAATATTCAGTACTGCTGCTGATAATCAACCTGCTGTTGATGTACATGTATTACAAGGTGAAAGACAAATGGCTCAAGATAATAAGACATTAGGTAATTTCCAACTTGGTAATATAGCACCAGCTCCAAGAGGAGTTCCTCAAATTGAAGTTACATTTGATATTGATGCAAATGGTATTGTTAATGTTAAAGCTAAAGATTTAGGAACTCAAAAAGAACAATCTATTACAATTACATCTAATACATCATTAACTGATGAAGAAATTGATAAGATGGTTAAAGAAGCAGAAGAAAATAAAGAAAAAGATGCTAAGAGAAAAGAAATGGCTGATGTTAAAAATGAAATTGAACAATTAACATATGCTACTGAAAAAGCTATTAAAGATCTTGGAGACAAGATTGGAGATAAAGAAAAGTCTGAAGCAGAAGAAGCTGTTAAAGAAGCTAAAGAAGCAGCTGAAACAGATGATATAGAAAAGATGAAAGCTGCTAAAGATAAATTAAATGAAAAAGCTATGGCTTTAGGTCAAAAAGTTTATGAAGAAGCTGCTAAAAAACAAGCTGAAACTGAAAAAGAAACAAAAGAAGAAAATAAAAAAGACGATAATGTAGTAGATGCAGAATATGAAGAAAAATAGTATTAAGTTCTAGTTTTACTAGAACTTTCTATTTTAAAAGGAGCTAATATGAGTAAATATAAATCAAGAAGTGAAGTAGAAGAAAAATATAAATGGGATTTAAGTGATTTTTATAAAAATGATGAAGATTTTAATAAAGATTTATAAATAGCAAAAGAAAGAATAAAAATAGAAGAAAAATATAGAAATTGTGTTAAGAATAGTAAAGAATTATATGAATTCTTAAAATACGATGAAGAAACAGAATGCTTGGTTGAGAATCTATATGTATATTCATTTATGAAAGATGATGAGGAACTAGGTAATAGCGTTAATATAAATAGAAAAAATAACGCACTTGAAGTTATTACTTTATATATGAATATGATTAGTTTCTTTAATCCTTCTTTATTATCTTTATCTAAAGAAGAGTATAATGATTTATTTAATAATAAAGATTTATTAAAGTATAAATTTATGTTAGATGAAATTTATAAAAGTAAAGACCATATTTTAAGTGAAAAAGAAGAAATTATTATAAATGAATTAAATTCTTCTATGAATAATTTTGATGATATATCTTCTAATCTATTAAATAATGAACATAATTTTGGTGAAGTATTAATAGATGGTAAAAAAGAAGAAATTCATACAACTAATTTTAGAAAATTAATGAAGAATAAAGATAAGAAAATTAGAGAAGAAGTATCTTTAAAATTTAAAGAAGTATTAGATAGATATGGAGGTACTTCTGCTTCATTATTAAATTCATATGTTAAATCAAATATTACTAATGCAAAATTACATAATTTTAAAGATGCATGGGATAAAAAATTATTTGATTATAATATGGTTAATGAAGCTTATGCTTCATTGATTAGTGCAGTAGAAGAAAACTTAGATTCTCTTCATAAATTCTATAGTTTATATAAAATTAATAATAATTTAAAAGAATTACATACTTATGATTTATATTTAGATTTAGCAAATAATAATAAAAAATATTCTATAGAAGAGGGTATTGATTTAATTAGAAAAGCAATTCTTCCTTTAGGTGAAGAATATATGAAATGCTTTAATAAAATAATAGATAATCATTATATTGATTATTGTGAATATAAAGGAAAATGTTCAGGAGGTTATTCTGTTAATACTCCTGATCATGATTCTAGAATTTTATTAAGTTATAATGATGATTTATCTTCTGTTAGTACAATTGCGCATGAATGTGGGCATAATGTTCATCATCAATTTGTTATGAAAAATAATGATTTGGTTTATAGAGATATTACTACGTTAGTAGCAGAAGTTGTATCTTTAACTAATGAATGTTTATTATCAAATTATTTAGCTACTAATGGTACTAAAGAAGAAAAATTAGAAGGTATTAGTAATTTACTTGAAGTTATTGCATCAAATTTATTTAATGCAGTTCGCGAAGGAAAAATGGAAAAAGATTTTTATAATTATGTTTTAGAAGGAAATGCATTAACTAAAGAATATATGAATGATTTAGATTTAGAATCTATTAAAAAGTATTATGGTAAAGATGTAATACTAGATAAATATTCTAATACAGGTTGGATTAGAAGAAGTCATTATTATATGGATTATTATTTATTTAATTATGCTTTTTGTATTTCAGTAGCTTTATCAAATGCAAAGAAAATAATAAATAAAGAAGAGGGTGCATTAGATAGATATATTAAGTTTATTTCTTTAGGAAGTGATGTATATCCTCTTGATGCATTTAAAGTACTTGGTTATGATTTAAGAGATAAAAAGGTATATCTTGATGCAATTAAGTACTTTGATGAATTAATAGAAAAATATATAGAAATAAGTAAGGAGTAATATTATGGCTAAAAGAGATTATTATGAAGTCTTAGGTGTTTCAAAAACTGCGACTCAAGCAGAAATTAAAAGTGCATTTAGAAAATTAGCAAAAAAATATCATCCTGATTTAAATAAAGAAGCAGATGCTGCTGAAAAGTTTAAAGAAGTTCAAGAAGCATATGAAGTTCTTAGTGATGAAAACAAAAGAAAAACATATGATCAATTTGGTCATGCTGCTTTTGATCAAGGTGCTTCATCTAATCCATATGGTAACTATGGAGGTTTCCAAGGTTTCCAAGGAGGATTTGGTTTTGATGATATTGATTTAGGAGATATTTTAAATGCAGCTTTCGGCGGTTCTTTTGGTGGAAGAAGTAGTAAACAAAGCAATAGACCTATAAAGGGTGATGATGTTTTATATAGAATGAATATATCTTTTAAAGAAGCTATATTTGGTACTAAAAAAGATATTACATTAGATTTAACTGATAAATGTACTACTTGTGATGGTAAGGGTGGTTTTAATGAAACTACTTGTAAAACATGTAATGGTACTGGTAAAGTAAGAAGACAACAAAATTCTTTATTTGGTTCATTTATGTCTGAATCTACTTGTCCTGATTGTAATGGTACTGGAAAAACATTTGAAAGAAAATGCACTGATTGTAAAGGAACAGGTTATGTTAAGCATAGAAAGACAATTACAGTTTCTATTCCAAGTGGGGTAGATACTGGTACTCAAATTAGAATTAAAGAAAAAGGTGAAGCTGGTATAAATGGTGGACCTAATGGTGATATTTATGTTGAATTTAACGTTTTAGAAGATGAAATATTTACTAGAGATAATCATGATTTATATATGCATTTACCAGTTAATATAGCAGATGCTGTATTAGGAGCAGAAAAAGAAATACCAATCCTTGATGGTAGTATTAAATTAACAATACCAGCAGGTTCTCAAAATAATGATAAGTTAAGAATTAAAGGTAAGGGTGTCCCTTATATAAATAGTTCTAAAGTTGGAGATTTATATATTGTATTAAATATTGTTGTACCAACTAAATTAGATAAGAAACAAAAGAAAATATTTGAAGAATTAAGAGATTCAGATTTAGAAAATCATGATATATTTAAAAAGTTTAAAAAATATTTTAGTAAATAAAAAAATCACATTATTGTGATTTTTTTTATATTTCTACATTAACTCCTTCTTTATTTAACCATTCACTAAATGTATCTTTAAATATAGGAAGTTCTTTTTTAACAACATCATCATAAACTAAATTTGTATTTTTAATTGCTTCATAAATATGTTTAAATGTAACTACATTAGAGTTTTCAAATTTTGCGAATGTAAAACATTTAGAAAATAGTGATAATGATACATCTGGATATCTAGATCCGTTTTCATAAACTCTCTTATATTCAGATGTCATATTAACTATAAATTTACATACTTGTTCAAGTATCCAGTCAGAATATGGGAATTTAACTCCAGTAGATGCTTCAATCTTTTTTCTTGTTCCCATTAATATTTTAACAGTAGTAGCTTGATCTGGTTCACTTATTTCAACTTTTTCAAAACGACGAAGGAATGCTTTATCTTTTAATAAATATTCTTCAAATTCTTGAGTAGTAGTTGCACCAATTAATTTTATATCTCCACGGTCTAAACCAGGTTTTAACATATTTAAAAAATCAACTCCGCCACCATTTCTTGCTGATGTTACTAAAGTATGTATTTCATCAATAAATAAAATAATATTCTTTTTTCCAATTATTTCGTTTATTAATAGTTGCAATTTAGATTCACTAATTCCATCATGTTCATAAGTACCAAGTAAAGAAGAAGTATTTATCTTATATACTTTACTATTTAATAGTGCATTTGGTACATCTTTATTTTTAATTTTATAACTTAATCCTTCAACAATTGCAGTTTTACCAATACCAGCTTTACCTGTTAAAACAACAGATTTTTCAGGACTTAATAAAATTAATATTATTTTTTTAATTTCTTCATCTCTTGCAATTGCGGGATTAGTAATATAATTCTTAGAAACCAATTCTTCAGAATAATTTTTTAATATACTAAATCCTTGATTTTCATCATTTATCTCATTATCATCATTATTATTTTCAATAAAGTTATTTGAGTCATTAAAAATATCTATAAAACTATCACTCATATCATTCATACGTATTACCTCACTATATTTAAATTATAACAAAAAACATTATTAATTTAAAGTAAATACGTTTTAATTTATAAAAAAAATAAAAAAAAATTAAAAAAATGTATAACAAATTTTATTAATATGTGGTATTATTTTTCTAGAAGAAAAAAATATGAGAGTTTTATAGTAGAGGTGTAATTATGTCGTTAAATATTTTGAATCTTTTTGCTAATTATGATAACAATAGTAAATTTTTAATAACAGTTATAGCAATTATATCTGTACTTTTAATACTAATCTTTATTTTTAACTATTTAAGTAATAGACAAATTAGAAGACAAAAGAAATTAGGAAGATTAATTAGCAAGGAAGCTAAAAATATTACACCAGAAAAGAAAGACTTTAAAGTACCTGTTAAAGTGGTAGAAGAAAAAGTTATTGTTAATGAACCTATTTCTATTAATAAAAATATTTCTACTATAAATAACGAACCTTTAATTAAAGAGGAAGAAGAAATTATTGAAGTTTTACAAGATGAAAATGAAAGTGATATAGATAGAATTTTAAGAGAAATAAAAGAATCTACTATAGAAGAAAGTTTTAATTTAACAGAATTTGAAAGAGAACAAGAAGAATCCGCTATTATTAGTTATGATGAATTATGTAAAAGAGCGGGTGTAAAAAAGAAAGTTTATAAAACTACAAAAGAAACTGAAGAAATTCATGAAAATAATTCTGTAAATAAAAAATATAAACCAACAGAGTTTGTTTCACCTATATATGGTGTTCAAAATAAAAAAAGTGAAAATATTAGTTATGATGAAAATGATTTAGATCAAACATTTTTACAAAGTTTAAAAGAATTTAAAAGTACTCTAGAATAGAGTGCTTTTTTCTTGTTTATTTTTTTTATTTGATATATAATACTTTTTGAAATGAGGGAAGAAGTATGAAGGCAGCTTTTTATACTTTAGGATGTAAAGTTAATACTTATGAAACAGAAGTTAATATAGAAATGTTTAAGGAAGCAGGTTATGAAATAGTACCTTTTAAAGAAGAATCTGATGTATATGTAATTAATACTTGTTCTGTTACTAATCAAAGTGATGTTAAAAGTAGAAAGATTATTAGAGAAGCAACTAAAAGAAATAAAGATGCAATAGTAGTTGTTATGGGATGCTATAGTCAAATAAAATATTTAGAAGCAGCAAGTATACCTGGTGTTTCTATTGTAATTGGAACTAATAATAAATCAAATATATTAGAATTAATAGAAGAGTACAAAAAAGATAGAAAACAAATTGTTAGGATTTTTGATTTAAAAGATGTTAAATTTGAAAATATGAATCTTAATAAATATGAAAATCATACAAGAGCGTTTGTTAAAGTACAAGATGGATGTAATAATTATTGTACTTATTGTATTATTCCATATTCTAGAGGTAATGTTAGAAGTAAAGAAAAGAATTTAGTTATTAAAGAAATTAGTACACTTGCGCATAATGGATATAAAGAAGTTGTATTAACAGGTATACATACAGGACATTATGGCCTTGATTTAAAAGAATATGATTTTTCTGATTTACTTAGAGAAATAGAAAAAATAGATGGCCTTGAAAGAATAAGAATTTCATCTATTGAAATAAAGGAACTTAATGATAAATTTATTAAAACATTAAAAAATAGTAAAAAAATTGTTAATCATATACATATTCCTTTACAAAGTGGATCAAATGAAATACTAAAAAAAATGAATAGAAGATATAATATGGATGAATTTATTAGTAAAATAAATGAAATTAGAAGTATTAGACCTAATATAGCAATTACAACTGATGTAATAGTAGGTTTTCCTGGAGAAACAGATGAATTATTTAATGAAACAGTAGAATCAATTAAAAAGATTAAGTTTGCAGAAATGCATGTTTTTCCATATTCAAGAAGAGAAAATACACCAGCAGCTTCTATGCCAAATCAAATAGATTCAAATGTAAAAAAAGAAAGAGTTAGAAGATTAATAAGTTTAAGTGAAGAATTAAAAAATGAATTTTATAAGAGTTTAATAGGTTTAGAAGAAGAGTTATTAGTAGAAAAATATATAGATGGTTATTTAATTGGTCATTTATCAAATTATGGTTTATGTAAAGTAAAATCTGATAAAGAAATGCTTAATGAAATCCTAAAAGTTCAATTATTAAAATATGAAAATGATTGTTTTGAAGGAACAATTGTTAAAAAATAAAAATATTGTCTTGAAAATATAAGGATATAGTGATATAATTTCTTTAGCAACCTGAAGGGAGGGGACAAAATTTGACAAAAGTTGTAGTTAGAAATGGTAATATTGATGGCGCATTAAAGAAATTTAAACAAAAAGTTGCCAAAAGTGGACTTCCTTCAGAATGTAAGAAAAGAGAACACTATTCAAAACCAGGAATTCAAAGAAGAGAAGCTAAAAAAGCTGGAATTAAAAATAGTAGAAAAAGACAAAGTAGAGAAAGAGATTAATAAAGTAGTTAACTACTTTATTTTTTTTGATTAAAATGTTAAAATTTAGATGGAAGGATATTGGTGATATTTATGTTTGATAAAATTCAAAAAGATTATATAACTGCTTTTAAAGAAAAGAATACTATTAAAAAAGATGTATTAGGATTATTAAAAGGTGCTATACTTAATGCTAAAATAGATAAGAAAGAAGATTTAACTGAAGATGAAATTCTAAGTTTAATAGAAAAACAAATTAAATTAAGAAAAGATTCTATGGAAGAATATAAAAAAGCTAATAAAATGGATGTTGTTGAAACACTAAAATTAGAAATTAGTTATTTAATGGAATATATGCCAGAGCAATTATCTAAGGAAGAAATAAATAAAATAATTGATGATGTATTTAATAAAGTTAATCCGACTTCACAAAAAGAAATGGGATTAATTATGAAAGAAGTTACTCCTTTATTAAAAGGTAAAGCTGATATGAAGGAAGTAAGTACTATTATTAAAGAAAAATTAGCGAGCTTATAATTTAAAAGAAGAATTTATTCTTCTTTTTTTCATATATTTTATTAGGTGATTCATATGAAATTATTTGATAATATTAGAGGATATATCAAGGAAGATGAATTTAAAATTATTATTTTTGATAATAAAATTAACATTATTAATTATAAAGATATAAAAGAATTAAGTGATAATAAGATAGTAATAATGACTGATAAATATATCTATATAGAAGGTAAAAATCTAAGACTTATGAAATTATTTAGTAATGAATTATTAATTAGTGGAGATTTAAATAATATTAAGATAAATGAATAGTTATTTATTAGTTAGAATTAATGGAAATATAGATAGATTTTTACTTAAATGCAAAAAATATAAAATTAATATTATAAATATTAAATATGAATCTTTTAAACAAATAGTTATATGTATAAATGAAAATGATTATGAGAAACTATCAAATATTAGAGGAGTTTATAAGTTTAATTTAGTAGGAGTTAAAGGAAAGAGAAAGTATTTTAATATTATTAAAAAATATAATATGCTTTTTTTGATGTTTATCTTTAGTTTAATATTTTTAATATTTTTATCTAATGTTATTTTTGATATAGACATAAAAAGTGATAATAATGAATTAAATAAATTAATTTTAAAAGAATTAAGTAATTATAATATTGATAAATATAAATTAAAAAAGAGTAATGATGAATTGACAAAAATTATTAATTCTATTAAGAAAAAATATAAAGATAATATTGAATGGATAAATATTAAAGAAGATGGAGTTAAATATATTGTTAATTTTGTTGAAAGAAAAGTTAATAATAAAAAAGAATCTAATGAAGTATATAAGATAGTCTCTAAGAAAAATGGTATTATTAGAAATATTTATACTTATAATGGTATATCTTTATTAAATATTGGAGATTATGTATCTAAAGGGGATATTTTAATTGATTCTGATATTTATTTAAATGATGAATTAAAAAATAGTGTAGATGCTAAAGGAAAAGTATATGCAGAAGTATGGTATAAGGTTAAAGTGATATATCCTCTTAATTATAAAGAGAAAAAATATACAAATAATAGAAGAAAAATACCATATATTAAAATTGGAAAAAACTATTTTGAATTATTTAAATTTAAAAAATTTGAAAGAAAAAATATTATTAATATTAAGAATAATTTATCACTTTTTGAAATTGGTATTGAAGAAATTAGAGAAATTAGAATTATTGATAAGAAGTATACAAATAAAGAAGCTTATAATAAAGCAATTAAATTAATGAATAAGAAAATAAAAATAAAACTTAATGAAGATGAAAAAATAATTAATGAAAAAACTTTGAATTTTTATAGCAATGGTAGTAAAATAATAGTAGACGAATTTGTTTCAGTATATGAAGAAATTGGTGAAAGAAAAAAAGTAGAAAAGGGTGAAGAAAATGATAGAGAATACACTCAAGATGGCTCTTAGTGAAAATTATCCTATGATTATTATATTTACTATAGTAATGGTTGCAATTAGATTAATGTATTTACTTGTTAATAATGAAAAGTTTGTGTTTTATAAAGAATTAATGTCTTTAGTATCGTTATTATATGCATTATTATTATTCTATGTTGTTACGTTTCAAGATGTTAATTATGGAACTAATAATTTTGTTCCATTTAAAGAAATATTTAGATATACTTTTGGATCTAGAGTATTTATACATAATATAATTGGAAATATTATATTATTTGTACCATTTGGATATTTTGTTGCGCATATTATGAAAACAAAGAATCCACTTCCTACAATTATCATTTCACTTGTAACATCAAGTGTTATTGAATTTACTCAATTGAAAATAGGAAGAACTTTTGATGTTGATGATATAATTTTAAATCTGATTGGTAGCTTTTTAGGGGCTTTAATTTATATTACAATTAATTGTATCGAAAATAAGTTGCCATCAATTTTTAGAACTAATTTGTTTAAAAATATAATTGTAATATTATTTGTAATATTAATTGTAATATTATATTCAAAATATACTTTTTGGGGGATTATAAGATGATAACAATAAATAATTTAACAGATGAAAAATTAAAAGAAATAGAAGAACTTGATGAATATACAAAATATTTAATTAAATATATGAATATAGATGCATCATTTTCTATAATTATTGTAGATAATGAAAAAATACATGAAATTAATAAAGAATATAGAGGTATTGATAGACCTACAGATGTAATTTCATTTGCGCTTGAAGAAAATGAAGATTATGAAGTTAAAGAAAGATTACTTGGTGATATATTTATTTCTATTGATAAAGTTTATGATCAAGCTAAAGAATATAATCATTCAGTTAAAAGAGAATTATTTTTTTTAGTAACTCATGGTTTTTTGCATTTACTAGGATATGATCATATGAAAAAAGAAGATGAAGAAATTATGTTTCCTCTTCAAGAAAAAATATTAAATGAATATGGAATTTTAAAAGAAAATTAATTGAAAGGAAGTAATATATGAAAGTTGGAGTAGTATCATTAGTAGGAAGACCAAATGCTGGTAAATCTACATTATTAAACTCAATTATAAAAGAAAAGGTTGCAATAACTTCAGATAAACCTCAAACAACAAGAAATAATATTCAAGGAATATATAATGATAATGATTCACAAATCATTTTTGTTGATACTCCTGGTATTCATAAACCAAAGAATAAATTAGGAAAATTTTTAAATAGAGAGTCATATTCTTCACTTGAAGGTATTGATCTTGTTTTATTTATGCTTGATGCTTCAACTCCTTTAGGTAAGGGAGATGAATTTATATTAGATAAGATTAAAGAAGAAAATGTTAATACTTTTTTAATTCTTAATAAAGTCGATAAAATAAAAAAAGATGAATTATTTAATCTTATTTTAAATTATAAAGATAAATATGATTTTAAAGAAATTATTCCAATAAGTGCTTTGAAGGAAAAAAATATTGATGAATTATTAAAAACAGTAAAAGAATATTTAGAAGATGGAGAAAGAATATATCCTGAAGATTTATATACTGATAAAAGTATTAGATTTTTAATATCTGAATTAATTAGAGAAAAAGTACTTAGAAAGACAAGAGAAGAAGTTCCTCATGCAGTAACTGTAGTTTTAGAAAATTATGAAGAAAAGAAAGAAGCAGTTATAATAAATGCTGCTATTATAGTTGAAAGAGATGGAATTAAAAAGATATTAGTTGGTCATAATGGTGAGATGATTAAAGATATTGGTACATCGGCAAGAAAAGATATTGAAAATTTAGTTGGTAAAAGAGTTTATTTAGACTTATTTGTTAAGACTGTAAATAATTGGAGAGATAGAGATAAATATTTAGTAGAATTTGGTTTTGATGAAAATAATTTTGAATAATATCTAAAAAAATAACCATTATATTAATGGTGATAATATGACAAAAACAGATTTATGGGAATTATTTAAAAAAACAGGTGATATTAATTATTTTCTTAAATATAAAGAATTAATTAATAAAGGATTTGATAGAATTGGAGATTACGAGAGTTAATGGAATTATTATAAGTGAGAAACCTTATAAAGAATCTAGCAAATTATTAAATATAATAACAAAAGAATATGGAATTATAGGTGTTATAGCAAAAGGAAGTAAAAGATTAAAAAGTAATTTAAGAAGTATTAGTACTAAGCTTACATATGCTGAATTTCAAATAAATTATAAAGAAGGTAAGTTAAGTACACTTATTTGTGCTGATATAATAAATCCTTTATTTAATATAAAAAATGATTTATTAAAAGTAAGCTTTGCTTCATACATGATTGATTTAGCATCTCAAGTAATAAAAGAAAATAATAATTCTGTTATCTATGATTTACTTGTTAGTTCTATATTAAAAATAGAGGAAGGATTTGATTCTGAATTAATATGTAATATTTTAGAATTAAAATATTTATCATATTTAGGAATTAGTCCTAATTTTGATTCTTGTTCAGTATGCGCATCTAGTAAAGTTTTAACTTTATCTGTAGAAAAGGGTGGATTTGTATGTAAGGAACATCATACAAACGAAAAGATAGTAGATAAAAAAACATTAAAAATAATTAGATTATTATATTATGCAGATATTGATAAAATAACTAAACTTGATGTTAAACCAAATATAAAAAAAGAAATAGATGAATATATAAGTGAGTATTATGATACTTTCTCAGGTTTATATATGAAAACTAAAGAATTCTTAAATAATATTAAGTATACTTATATTTAAAAAAATGAATAATACTATTATTCATTTTTTTATACAAAAAAGTTTAGACCATTATTAGATTCATTATTTACACTTTCTTTTTTTACTTCATTATTATAATTGTAATTATAATTGTTATAATTATTATTTACTTTATTAAAGCCTTTCATAACTCCAAATAATGTTCTAGCGTTATTAACTATTGGCTTTACTTCTTTTACTATAGGTAATGTTTGATTAATTATATTTAATGTTTTTTGAGTATTTGTAAGTAGTGATTGAAAACTAAATCTAGATGGTATTTGATAAATAAAGGGATTATATTGATTAAACATATGTAAACCTCCTTATAAAATATTATATGTATGTAATAAAAAAAGTTTAAAACATATTTTTTTATGATATACTTTTTATAGTAGAGGCGATTATATGACATTAAATTCAATATTATTTTTCTTTATTGGTATTATTTTATCTCCTTTTTTTATTAATATAGGATATAGATTACCTGTAGATAAGAATATTTTTTCTAAATCTAAATGTGATAATTGTAATCATGAATTATCGTTTATAGAAAAGATTCCTGTTTTATCATATTTTTTATGTAAAGGTAGATGCAAAAACTGTCATCAAAAGATTTCAATTTTATATTTATTATTTGAACTTGGAACAGGTATTATATTTTCATTAGCATATACTGTATTTATTAAAGAATCATATCCATATATTAAATTAGCAATTGGTCTATTATTTTTATCTTCTTTAATAGTTATTACTCTTGGTGATATAAAATATATGTTAATACCTGATGAATTATTAATAGTATCTTCTGTTATTTTAATGGCATTAAAAGTTTATTTGGGCTTTAAAAATGAAGAATTAACAAATATGATTGATGCTGGATATTTAATAATATTTATGCTTATTGATGCAGTTGTTATGTTTGTTATTATGTATATTATTAAAAAAATGGGAGATATGATTTTTAAGAAGGAATCTCTAGGTGGTGGAGATGTTAAAATGATGTGTTTAATCGCAATTATGATGGGCTATAAAATGTCTATAATTGTTATATTTATTGCGTCATTTATTGCTTTACCAATATCAATATATAATGCATATAGAAAGAGTGAAGCAATGCTTCCTTTTGGACCTTATTTAGCGGCCGCAACAGTTATACTATATTTATGTCAAATAGACTTTAATATGGTTTTAGATTTTATACATTAAAAAAACTAATATAAAATAAATAATAATCGATAATAATACATTAAGTAATCTATATAAAAGAAACTTAATGTATTTTATTTTTTCATTAATACTAATTATTTGAAAGTGAATTGATAAACTTTGGAATGTTATTATTATTGTTATTAATAGACCTTTTAAATATATACTTATGTTCAAAAGAGATATTTCATATATTCCTCTTGAAAATTCAACTAAACCTATTAAGAATGCTTTAATTATATTATTGATAGGGATTGTTAATTTTAATAAAGTTATAAATATAGAAATAAATAATAGATTAGTTAATATTATTTTTAATGCATTACAAGTGTTATTTAATGTATTTGAAATTGATAAATTATAATCATGTTCTTCTTTTGTTTTAGTATATTTACTTCTTAACAAATACATTAATATTAAATTTGATATTATATGACTTAATAGAATTATTAATCCAATTTTAATATTTTTAAGATAAACTTTAGATACTACTGTAATTATAAATAGAGGATTAATATAATTTGATATATAATTTAAATACTCATTATTTTTATCTTTTAATAACTTTATATTATTTGGGTATCCTGAAAGCATTGATAATAGAATTATAAGTGCTTCATTTTTAGTTAAAGAAAAAATTTTTTCTATTTTAGAAGGAATTATTTTATATAAATTTAAGTTTTTTAATAATTCTGTAATAGTTAATTGAAAGAATAAAATAGGCATTAAATTATACATAAAAATTTTAAGTGTTAATATAAATTCCTTAGTTATTTCTTTTGAGTAAATAATTAAAAATACTTCAAGAAGTAGAATTAATACTGTTATTATTTTTTTCATAATTAAATATATGTATTTTATATTTAAATATTTCTTTTGTTTGTTATTTTTGATAAAATATAATTGAGGTGTTAGTATGGAAAATAAAAAAAGTAAGAATAAGCTATATATTATAATATTTGTTTCATTATTATTAATAGTATTTGGATCAGCATTTATTTATGATAAGTTTTTTGATAGCAAAAATAATAAAGATACTAATAATAAGATTGTTATTAATAAAAAAATTAATGATAAAAATGTACCATATATTAATTTATCTTGTGATGAAGTTAATGAAAAGATTAAAGATACATATAAAATACTTAATAATTATAAGCCTAAGTATGATTATTATTTGAATAATGATATATTATCTTTAGTTATTAGTTTTGAAAGTGATGAAGAAAAGGTTTATAAGACTTTTAATATTAATATAAAAAATAAAGAAGAAATAAGTAATAGCGAATTAATGAAATTATCAAAGGTAGAAGGCTCTATTGGAACTTTATTAGAATCTATATTTGATAGTGAATTAATTAAAGAAGGTACTTTAAATAATTATAGAAGAACTCACATGTATGGGGATGAATTTACATCAATATATGATGCATCTATTATGGAATTTGATAGTATTAAATTAGATAGTGCAAGCATGTATTTAAATAGTGATAATGAATTATGTTTAATAGGGAAAATTTATGATTTAGATAGTGCTAAAACTATAACTAAAATATTTAATTTAAGTAAGAAAATATATGAAAAATAAAAGCCTTTATGGCTTTTTTAATTTACTTATTAATATTTAAATGTTATAATTTTTTGTAGGTGAAGTATATGAAAATGGCAGATGTAGATATAACAAAAGTTTCTCCAATGATGAAACAATATATTGATGTTAAAAATGAAAATTTAGATACAGTTATATTTTTTAGAGTAGGAGATTTCTATGAAATGTTTTTTGAAGACGCAATTAATGTTTCAAGAGATCTAGAATTAACTTTAACAAGTAAATCTTGTGGCTTAGAAGAGAGAGTTCCAATGTGTGGTGTTCCATATCATGCAGCTGAAATTTATATTAATAAATTAATTGAAAAAGGTTATAAAGTTGCTATTTGTGAGCAAGTAGAAGATCCAAAATTAACTAAATCACTTGTTAAAAGAGATATTATTCAAGTAGTATCTTCTGGTACTAAAATGAATAGTGAAATGCTTGATGAAAAATCAAATAACTATATAGGTAATGTACTTGATTTAAATTATGTTTATGTAGTTAGTTATTCTGATATAACAACTGGTGAATTTAATGCTTTTGTTATTGAAAAAGATGATAATAAATTAGTTAGTGAAATATTAGAAAGAAATATTAAAGAAATAGTAATAACAACAGATTTTAATAGAGAAATATTAGCTGAAGTTAAAAGACACTATAATTTAACTATTTCTATTTATAATAATAGAGATTTATTTAATGATTATAGTGATATTTATAAAGACATTAGTGATGAAAGAATAATAACTTGTGTTAAGCATTTACTTTCATATTTAGAATCTACTCAAAAAAGAAGTTTAACTCATTTACAAAAGGTAAATATAGTTAATGAAAATTCATTCTTAAGAATGGATATTAACACTAAAAGAAATCTTGAATTAATTGAAAATATTAGAACAAAAGAAAAGAAGTATTCGTTATTATGGCTTCTTGATAAAACTAAAACTGCAATGGGAGCGAGATTATTAAAAAAATGGATTTTAAATCCACTTGTTAATAAAGAAGTTATTGAAAGTAGATACGATAAAATAACCAAATTATCTAATGAATTTATTTTAAAAGATGATTTAAGAGATGCTCTTGATAATGTATATGATTTAGAAAGATTAGTAGGTAAAGTTGGATTTGGTTCTGCTAATGCAAGAGATTTACTTCAATTAAAAACTTCTTTAAAAGAATTACCAAAGATTAATGATATAGTTAAAAAACTTGGTTTTAATGAAATTAAAACTTTTGATGAGTTATATGAATTAATTGATAAATCTATTTATGAAGATGCACCTGTTTCATTAAAAGAAGGTTATTTAATTAAAGAAGGATATAATAAAGAGTTAGATGAAATTAAGTCTGCTAGAAAAGATAATAAAGATTTTGTATCTAGACTTGAATCTTTAGAAAGAGAAAGAACTGGTATTAAGACTTTAAAGGTTGGTTTTAATAAAGTTTTTGGATATTATATAGAAGTTAGTAAAGGTTCTATTAAGGATATAAAAGAAGAATTTGGTTATGAAAGAAAACAAACTTTATCTACTGGTGAAAGATTTATAACTCCTTTATTAAAAGAAAAGGAAGCACTTATATTAGGTGCTGAAGAAAAAATTGTTTCACTTGAATATGAATTATTTATTGATATTAGAAATAAGATAAAAGAATATATTAGAGATTTACAAGATTTGTCTTTATCTATTAGTGAACTTGATGTACTTCAATCTCTTACAGTAGTTGCGGAAGAAAATAATTTTGTAAGACCAACACTTAACAATGAACATATAATTAGTATAAAAGATGGAAGACATCCAGTTGTTGAAAAGGTATTAAATGATGAATATTCTCCTAATGATATTTATTTTGATAAAGATACAACTATATTACTAATTACAGGGCCAAATATGGCAGGTAAATCTACTTATGAAAGACAAATGGCAATAATTAGTATTCTTGCTCAAATGGGAAGTTTTGTACCTTGCAAGGAAGCTAATTTACCTATATTTGATAAAATATTTACAAGAATAGGTGCTTCCGATGATTTAGTTTCAGGATCATCTACATTCATGGTAGAAATGATGGAAGCAAATAATGCAATCAGTAATGCTACAGAAAATAGTTTGATTTTATTTGATGAACTTGGTAGAGGTACTGCAACATATGATGGAATGAGTTTAGCAGCAGCAATAATTGAATATATACATGATAAAGTACATGCTAAAACATTTTTCTCAACACATTATCATGAATTAACATCTTTATCAGATAGATTACCAAGATTAAAAAATGTTCACGTATCAGCGATTGAAGAAAATGGTAATATTACTTTCTTACATAAAATAAAAGAAGGATCTGTTGATAAGAGTTATGGTATTCATGTAGCTAAACTTGCAAAATTACCAGATTCATTAATTAAAAGAGCGGATGAAATATTAAAAACATACGAAAATAATGATAATAAAGAATGTTTAGTTGAATTATCTCTTCCACTTGAAACTGTTAAAGAATCTAAAATAGAAGAAGAAATTAAGAATATGGATATTTTAAATATGACTCCAATGGATGCTTTAAAAACATTATTTGATTTAAAGAATGAAATTAATAAAAAGTAGGTATATATGAAAAAAATATTTGATATTATTTTTAAATTTTTAATAATCATATTATTATATTTAAGTATTATTTTTAATAATGATTATTTCGTTTTAAATAATAAAGTTTTTATAAATAATTCTAATTCCCTAAAAAAATATTCTAGTTATAAATATGTTTCTTTTGATATAAAAGATATTGAAGAAACAAGATTTATGCTTGATAATAAAGATAAAAGAGAAACTATTTATATAGTTAAAATAGGAAATAATAGTGTTTTATTAGAGTTAAATGAAAATACTGTTTTAACAAATAAACTTAGTTTAATGTATATGAATGATGATAATAATACTACTATTTTGAAAGATGATTTGAATAATGAAAATGATAATAAATATAAGTTTATAAAAGGGTATTATACTAATAAAAATTTAAGAAAAAATATAAAAATTATTAATTTAAAATATACTATAACAATTGTGTTTATATATAGTTTATTAATTTTATGTATATTTGATTTAATAAAAATCATTTTAAAGAAGAATTAATATATTCTTCTTTTATTTGAGCTAAAAAAATGTTATTATATATATTATAGGAAGATATGAGGTAAGTTATGGTTAGTGGTTTTAAGAAAAAGAAAAGGTTTAAGTTTATAAGGTTATTACCATTTATTGCTTTAATGATTATTATTTTAGGTGTAGAATTTTGTTTAATAAATGTAAAACCTATTTCTAAAACTAGTAAAAAAGTTGTTTTTGAAGTAGAGGAAGGAACTTCTGCTAGGACTATTATTAATGATTTAAAGAAGCAAGGTTTAATTAGAAATGATTTATTTGGACTTGTTTATTATAAAATAAATTATTTATCTAAGAATGAGTCAAAACATTTAAATCATGGAACTTATTTATTAAATAAGAATATGAGTTTAAGAGAAATATTTGATAAATTAGTTAGTACAACTAGTGCGACTAGTGAAACTATTGTTTTAACATTTCATGAAGGAAAGAATATGAGAGGTTTTGTTAAAACGATAACTGAATCTACTAGTATTACTGAAAATGATATATATAATACTTTAAATAATAAAGAGTATTTAAAGGAATTAATGGATTCATATTGGTTTTTAGGCGATGAAATACTTGATTCAAATATTTATTATCCATTAGAAGGCTATTTAGCTCCTGATACTTATGAATTTAATAAAGATGTTACTATAAAAGAGATTTTTAAAAAGTTATTAGATCAAGAAGAGAGAATATTAGGTAAATATAAATCATCAATTGATTCTTCTAAATATAACACTCATGAAATTTTAACTTTAGCTTCAATTGCAGAATTAGAAGGTAAAACTTTAGAAGATAGAAAAAACATAGTTGGAGTATTTATAAATAGATTAAACAATAATATTCCATTAGGTAGTGATGTTACTACATATTATGCTGCTAAGGTAGATATGGGAGATAGAGATTTATATCAAACTGAAATAGATAGTTCTAATCTATATAATACAAGATCTATGTCTTTAGCTGGTAAATTACCAGTAGGTCCAATATGTAATCCATCTTCTATGGCAATAGATGCAGTTATTAATTACAAAGAAAATGATTATTTTTACTTTGTTGCGGATAAAAATGGTAAAGTATATTTTACTAAGACTGATTCTGAGCATATTAGTAAGGTAAACGAATTAAAACAAAAGGGATTATGGTTTGAATATTAGGAATAGAACTATTCCTTTTTTTAATGAATTATGTTATACTATTAAGCATTAGAGGTGATATTATGGATTTTGGATCAACCAATGTGTTTGATTTAAAAAATATAAATGATTTACTTGTAAAAGAGACTTTAGAAGATGCTGTTGTAGCACTTGAAGAAAGGGGATATAATTCGATAAATCAGATAGTTGGATACTTGATAAGTGGCGATTCTGGTTATATTTCTAATTATAAAGAAACTAGAAAAAAATTATCTAAATTAGATAGAGTTGATATATTAGAAGTATTACTTCGTAATTATGTTAATAAATAATGAGATATATAGGATTAGATTTGGGTACTAAAACACTTGGAGTATCTATAAGTGATAAAATTGGTTTAATAGCGTCTTTTTATAAAACAATAGAATTTAAGGATGAAAACTATGATAGTTTAATAGATCCTTTAAAAGAAATAATTGATGAATATAAAATAGATAAAATTGTTCTTGGATTTCCAAAAAATATGAATAATTCAATAGGATTTGCAGGAGAAAGAAGTTTAAATTTTAAAAAAATTCTAGAAAATAATTTTGATTTAGAAGTTATATTAGAAGATGAAAGATTATCTTCCGTTGAAGCAAATAATATAATGATTCAAGGAGATTTATCAAGAAAAAAAAGAAAGAAAAAAGTAGATGCTTTAGCAGCGACTATTATTTTACAAAGATATTTAGATAGAAAGGATAGATAATATGCCAAAGAATAAAAATAAGAATTATTTTACTTATATTGATAATGAAGGAAATGAAATTGAATGTAGAATATTATATACATTTGATTTAGAAGAAACTAAAAAGAATTATATTGTTTATACAGATGAAACATTAGATGAAAATGGGAAATATAGAACATATGCTTCTACTTATGATCCAGATAAAGAATTAAGTGATTTAGGTCCAATTGAAACTGAAAAAGAATGGAAATTAATAGAAGGAATTCTATCTAATTTAACAAAAGAAGATAAATAATATGGATGATATTATTTTAGAAATAGAAGAATATGCCAAATTAGAAGATGTCCCTATAATGCAAAAAAGGGGCATTAATTTTTTGTGCGATTTAATTAAAGATAATAAGATTAAAAATATATTAGAAATTGGAAGTGCAATTGGATACTCATCAATTAAAATGGCTTTAGTTGATAAAGATATTAAAGTAACTACAATTGAAAGAGATGAGAATAGATATTTAGAAGCTGTAAAGAACATAAAAAGATGCAATTTAGAAAATCAAATAGATATTATTTTGGGTGATGCATTAGAAACTGAGATTAAGGGAACTTATGATCTTATTTTTATTGATGCTGCTAAAGCACAATATATAAAATTCTTTAATAAATATAAAGAAAATTTAGCAAGTAATGGAATTATATTATCAGATAATATGTCTTTTCATGGACTTGTTGAAGAAAAAGAACGTATTAAAAATAAGAATTTAAGACAATTAGTAAATAAAATTAAAAGATACATTGTATTTTTAGAAGAAAATACTGAATTCAAAACAGATTTTTATAAGGTTGGAGATGGAATTGCAGTATCTAGAAGAGTGGAGGATTAATGACTGAGATTTACATTCCTATGCCATCAAAAGAAGATATTTTTCTATATTTAGAGCAAGAATTTGATGGTTTTATTGTAGGCATAAAAGATTTTAGTAGTAATTTCAATTATTTATATACTGTTGATGAAATAAAAGAAATTATTCCTATTATAAAAAAATATAATAAAAAAATATTTGTTTCTTTTGATAGACTTTATTTTAATGATGAAATAGATAAAGTAAAGGATATTATAAAAAAGATTAGTGAATTAGATATAACAGGTATTTGTTATACTGATGTTGGAGTTTTAAATATATTAAATGAAATAAATTATGATAAAGATATATTTTGGAATTCTAATCATTTAGGAACTAATTCTAAGACTATTAATTTTTTAGAGAAAAGAAATGTTAGTTATGCTTTATTATCAACTGAAATTACTTTAGATGAAATTATAAAAATAAAAAAGAATACTAATATTAAAATAGGTGCGTTTATGTATGGGTATTTAAATATGGCAACTTCATCTAGAAAATTATTAACTAATTATTTTAATTTTGTAAAAAAAGAAAAAGTGAATAATAAGTATACTATGAAGGATAAAGCATCTAAAAATGATTATATATTAGTTGAGAAAAAGAATACTGATTTTTTTACAGGAAGTATTTTAAATGGAATTAAGTATTTTCCAGAATTAATAAGTAATAAAATTGATTTTATAATATTAGATGATTATATGCTTTCTACTAAACCTTTTTATAATGTAATTGAAGCTTTTTCGTCATTAAGAAAAGCTCCTAGTGATAAGGAATTTATTGATAATTTAGATAAAGTTGTTGATAGCAATTCTCCTTCTATTACTTTTTCTGGTTTTTTAGAAAAGAAAACTGTATTTAAGGTGGAAGATTATGGAAAAAATTGAATTATTGGCACCAGCAGGTGATTTAGAAAGATTAAAATGGGATTGTCTTTATGGAGCAGATGCTGTTTATATAGGAGGAGAAAAGTACTCTTTAAGAGCGAATGCTACTAATTTTTCTTTAGATGATATTAAAGAAGGAGTTATATATGCACATAAGCATAATGTAAAGGTATATGTAACTGTAAATATTGTTTTTCATGAAAATGATTATGAAGATTTAGTATCTTATTTAAAAAAATTAGAAGAATATAATGTAGATGCTATTATAACATCTGATTTATTTGTTCTAGATTTATTAAAAGAGAATAATATTAATTTAGAATTTCATTTAAGTACACAAGCATCTTGTATTAATAAAGAAGCAGCATCTTTTTATAAAAAAGAAGGTGTTAAAAGAGTTGTTTTAGGTAGAGAATGTTCTAAAAAAGATATAGAAGATATTATTAAAACAACTAATATAGATACTGAAGTGTTTATACATGGTGCTATGTGTATGGGTTATAGTGGCAGATGTACTTTATCTAACTATATGACTAATAGAGATTCTAATAGAGGTGGTTGTGCTCAAATATGTAGATGGGTATTTGATTTATATGATGAACATAAAAAGATAAATGAAAATGAATCATTTTCATTCTCACCAAAAGATCAATCATTATTAAATTTTATTCCAGATTTAATAAATATTGGAGTTAAATCATTAAAAATTGAAGGTAGAATGAAGTCAATTTATTATGTAGCAACCCTTCTATCAATCTATAGAAAAGTAATTGATAGTGTTTATGATGGCACATATGAATATAATAAAAAGTATGAAAAAATAATTTATAGATGTGCGAATAGAGAAACAATTCCTCAATATTTTAATAAATTTCCTAGTGAAAATGAACAATATTATATTGGAAGAGAAGAAAATACTAATCAAGATTTCCTAGGAGTTATATTAGATTATGATGAAGTGAATAAAGAAATAATATTTGAACAAAGAAATTTCTTTAAAGCTGGTGATGAAATTAATATTTTTGGGCCAAATAAAGAAGATTTTAATATAACTATAGATTATATTAAAACAATGGATAATGAGTTAGTTGATGCTGCAAGGCATCCTCAAGAAATTCTTAGAATACCTTGTAATAAAAAGGTAAATAAAAATGATTTAATGAGAATTAGTTTTTAAAATAATAATTTGATATTTGACAAATATAATAAAATGTAGTAATATCTAAAACTGTTAATACATTAATGAGGTGAATATGTATGAAAGAAAATAAGAAAGAAATATTTTTAACTAAAGAAGGTCTAGAAAGTTTAGAAGAAGAATTAAAAGATTTAAAATTAAATGTTAGACCTGAAGTAATTAGCCAAATTAAAGAAGCAAGAGCTCAAGGAGATTTATCTGAAAACGCTGAATATCATGCAGCAAGAGATAGACAAGGTCAAGTTGAAGCAAGAATTAAAGAATTAGAATACATCGTAGATAATGCAACATTAATTGAAGAAGGAAAGAAAAATGAAGTTAGTGTTGGCTCTACTGTTGAAATAAAATATATTGATGATGATGAAATTGAAACATATTCAATAGTTGGAAGTACAGAAGCAGATCCTTTTAATAATAAGATTTCTAATGAATCTCCAATTGCTAAAGGAATTATGGGTAAAAAGAAAGGTGAAGTTGTTTCTATAGATAGTCCAAACGGAAGTTATCAAATAGAAATAGTTTCAATAAAATAGAATGTTTTAAAACATTCTATTTTTTTCTTTACATTTATATATTAATTATATGTTTTTACCTTGATAAAATTTAAGTATTATTATATAATAAAAAGGATTTTTAAGGAGGATTTATGAAAAATATTCATGAAATAGAAATTAAATTAGAAAAAAATGAATGGACTAAAGCTTTAGATACTGCTTTTTTAAGTGAACAAAAGAATGCTAAAGTTGATGGTTTTAGAAAAGGTAAAGTACCAAGAAATGTATATGAAAAACATTATGGTAAACAAGCATTATATTATGTTGCAATTAATAATGAATTAGGAATGCTTTATGAAAAAGTTTTAAAAGATAATAAGTTAGAACCTATTATGGATCCAAAAATTGATATAGTAGATGTTGATGATGAAAAATTAGTTGTTAAATTTACTATTACTACTAAACCAGAAGTTAAAATTAAAAAATATAAAGGTTTAGGCGTTAAAAAAGATGAAGTTAAAGTAACTAAAAAAGAAATAGATGAAGAAGTAGATAACTTAAGAAATAGATATGCTGATTTAGTTATTAAAGATGGCAAAATTGAAGAAAAAGATATTGCTGTAATTGATTTTGAAGGATTTGTTGATGGAGTTGCTTTTGAAGGTGGTAAAGGAGAAAATTATTCTTTAACTATTGGAAGTAATACATTTATTCCAGGATTTGAAGATCAATTAGTTGGTCATAAAGCAGGGGAAGAAGTAGATGTAAATGTTACATTCCCAGAAGAATATCATTCTGAAGAATTAAAAGGTAAAAAAGCTTTATTTAAAGTTATGATTCATGAAGTTAAAACTAAAGAATTACCTAAACTTGATGAAGATTTCTTCTTAGATTTAGAAATGGAAAATGTTAAAGATGAAGAATCATTAAGAAGTGTTTGTGAAGCACAAATTAAAGCTAGAAAAGAATATGAAGCTGAAAATAAATATATTGATGATTTACTTGCTGAAGTTGAAAAAAATACTACAGTTGAAATTCCTAATGAATTAACTGAAGAAGAAATAGATAGAATGGTTAGTGAATATGCACATAATCTTGAACATCAAGGAATTACTTTAGATATGTTCTATCAATTTACTAATTCAGATGAACAAGCATTAAGAGAACAAATGAGAAATGATGCTATGAAGAGAGTTAAATATAGATTTATGCTTGAAGAAATAGCAGAACTTGAAAAAGTTGAAGTTTCAGATAAAGAAGTAAAAGAAGAAGCTGAAAAAATGGCTAAACAATATAATGTTACTAAAGAAGAATTCTTAAAACATTTTGGTGGCGATGAAGCTTTAAGATATGATTTAATGATGCAAAAAGTTATTGAAATTATTAAAGAATAATAAAAATAAGACAGATTAATTATCTGTCTTATTTATTTTTTCAATTCTTTCATAAATATCATTTAATTCTTTTTCATATTTACTAGTTAATTTTGCTTTAAAATATTTTTTATTTATTAGATTATCAGGCATATATTGTTGTTTTACATAACTACCTTTATAATCATGAGGATATTTATAAATTGTTGAATTAATTCTTATTGTTTCTGGAATATTATATATTTCTCCATTAATGACATCTTCATAAGCTTTATCAAATGCTTTATAAGCACTATTTGATTTAGGGGATAAAGCCATTTCTGTTATGGTTTTAGCAAGTATTATTCTTGCTTCTGGCATACCAACTCTTTCACATGCATTAATAGCAGCTTCTACTTTAACTCCCATTAATGGAGATGCTAGACCTATATCTTCATATGCAATTACTGTCATTCTTCTATAAATACTATCTAAATCACCTTGCATAATTAATCTTGCTAAATAGTGAAGAGATGCATTAACGTCTGATCCTCTTATTGATTTTTGAAATGCTGATAATAAATCATAATGATTTGTTTCATCTTTATCTATATTAAATACAGGCTTATTATTAATTTTATTAATTACTTCTTCAGTTATAACTCTATCATTTGTACTATAGTAACATATTTCAAGTAGATTATAAGCACTTCTAAGGTCATTTGATGATAATTTCGCGATATGCATAAGTTCCTTTGGTTTTATCTTAATTCCTTCTAAATAACTTGTTTTAGTAGCTTTTTTTAATGCTTTTACTATATTATCAGTAGTTAATGGCTTTAATTCAAAAATAGTACATCTACTTCTTATTGCTGGATTTATTTTATAATATGGATTTGATGTTGTTAATCCTATTAAAGTAATTAAACCATTTTCAAGAGATGGAAGCAATATATCTTGTTTATCTTTATTTAATCTATGTATTTCATCTAGTATTAATATTATTCCATTATACATTTTAGCTTCTTCAATAACTCTTACTAAATCTTTTTTATCATTAGTAGTAGCATTTAAAAATCTATATTTCATATCAGTACTATTAGCGATTACATTTGCTATAGTAGTTTTTCCAATTCCTGGATTACCATATAGTATCATTGAAAATATTTTTTTGTTTTTAATAAAGTTATAAATTGGTCCATCTTTTTGAACTAAATGTTCTTGACCAATTACATCTTCTATTTTTGTTGGTCTTAATTTAATTGCTAATGGTTCACTCATAAAAATCACCTAATAAGTATTATACATTATTTTATTATTTTTTAGAATAAAAGAGGCATACAATATCTAATTATTGTAAATTTTTTTAAAAGTATGTATAATTATAATAGGTGAAAATATGAAAGATCTAACATATGAATTAAATGATTATATGAATTATTTATCATTAGAAAGACAACTTAGTAATAATACTATTGATGGCTATAGAAGAGATTTATATGATTTTTATAAATTTACAAATAAAAGCTATAATAATATAACAAAGGAAGATGTTATTAAGTATATTGAATATTTAAATAAAAAGGTAGGAGCAAAAACGATTAATAGACATATTGTTTCTATTAAGAATTTTTTTAAATATTTAGAAAAGAATAATTATATAAATAATAATATTACAACTGATATAACAGGTCTTAAAACTCCTAAAAAGATGCCAAGAGTTTTATCGGTTGAAGATATAGATAAACTTTTAGATATACCTTTAGATGATGCTTATTCTTATAGAAATAAAGCTATGTTAGAACTTATGTATTCTTCTGGACTAAGAGTATCTGAATTACTTAATCTAGTAATAAATAATATTGATTTTGATATGAATTTGGTTAGAGTGTTTGGAAAGGGTGCAAAGGAAAGAATTGTTCCAATGGATGATATAGCAACTAAATATTTATATGAATATATTAATTTATATAGAAATACTTTGTTAAGAAATAAAGTTAGTGATCTTGTATTTTTAAATTCTAGAGGTAATAAATTAAGTAGACAAGGATTTTTTAAGATATTAAAAGAAATTGCAAAAGAGAAGGGGATAAATAAGGAATTATCTCCCCATACATTAAGACATTCTTTTGCGACTCATTTATTGAATAATGGCGCAGATTTAAGAAGTATACAAACTATGCTTGGTCATGAAAATATCGAAACAACTCAAATATATACTCATGTTTCTAATAATTATGTTAAAAGAAATTATGATGAATCACATCCAAGAAGTAAAAGAAATTAGGAGGCATTATGAAAAAAGAAATTTTAGATAAATATAATGAATGGTTAAATGAAGGTTTTTTAACTAGTGAAGATAAAGAAATACTGTTAGATATGAGTGATGAAGAAGTAATTGATGCTTTTTATAAAGATTTGGAATTTGGAACAGCGGGCATAAGAGGAATAATGGGAGTTGGAACAAATAGAATAAATATTTATAATATTAAGAAAGTAACTTTAGGACTTTCTAATTATCTTAATAAAAAATATAATAATCCATCTGTTGTTATTGGTTATGATACTAGAAATAATTCAAGAGAATATGCATTTAGAACTGCTCTTGTATTAAATAAACAAGGTATTAAAACATATATCTTTAAAGATGTTACTTCAACACCAGAAGTTAGTTTTGCAGTTAGATATTTAAATACAAATAGTGGTATTATGATAACATCATCTCATAATTCAAAAGAATATAATGGATATAAAGTATTTAATGATACGGGTTCACAAATAGTTAGTCCTATGGATAAGGATATATTAGAAGAAATTAATAAGATAAGAACATATAATATTGATGAAGAAAATCTAAATAATGAATTATTTAATTATATTGATCCAACTATAGATGCAGAGTTTTTAAAAGAAAATGAAAAGGTTTTAATTAATACAAGTTTATTAAAAAACTATTCAAATAAACTTAAAGTTACATACACATCATTTCATGGTGTTGGAATTAAAGTATTACCTTTTATATTAGAAAAATATGGTATTAGATATAATCTTGTTAATGAGCAATGTAAAATAGATCCTAATTTCACATATGCACCTAATCCTAATCCTGAATATGAATATAATTTTGATTTAGCTAAAAAGTATGCTAAAGAATTAAATTCAGATGTAATTATATCTACTGATCCTGATGCAGATAGATTTGGAGTTTTATATAAAGTAAATGATGGATATAAAATGCTCGATGGTAATATGATAGGATCAATTATGTTATATTATTTATTAAATAATAAGAAAATAATTAATAATAATTATGTAGTAAGAAGTATAGTTACATCTAATTTAGTTGATAGAATATCAAATTATTATAATGCAAATGTTAAAGAAGTATTAACAGGATGTAAGAATATAGCAAAAGAAAAAAATAAAGATGAAGAAAACTATTTATTTGGATTTGAAGAAAGTCTTGGTTATATGTTTAATATAGGTGTTAATGATAAGAATTCATTTTCATCATGTTTATTCTTTATTGAAATATTATGTTATTTAAAAAGTTATGGCATTACTTTAGAAGATTATATTGAAGAAATATTTAATAAATTTGGTTATTATGAAAATAAAACTATCTCTGTTAATTTTGATGGGGAAGATGGAATAAGAAAAATGAATAATATAATGAATTTTTTAAGAACAAGTAATATATTAAATAGTGAAAATAGAATAGATTATTTAAATAGAGATGATGATTTAAAGACAAATGCTTTAAAGTTTATTGTTAATGAAGATGAATATTTTATGGTTAGACCAAGCGGAACTGAAGCTAAAATAAAATTATATTTCTTTTCAAGAAGTAATAGTAAAGAAAAAAGTATTGAAAGAATAAATAATATGTCAAATTTAATAGTTAATCTTATTAAAGATATTTAATAATTAGTTGATTAAGAATTAAAAAAATGATATACTTAATATATAATAAAGAAGGATTTAACTAGGAGTGGTTAATGTGATAAATAATATAGAATAATTTTAAAACGGTAAAATTTTAGTTTAACTATTCTTTTTGCCGTTTTTTTCTTTTATATTATTTAAATAGGAGGATTTATGAAGAAAAAACAAAATATAATATTAGGCACTTTATTAATATTAATTGTAACAATTACGGCTAGTTTTAGTTTTTTAACAAAAATTGATATTAATCCAAGAAAATTAAAAGGAGATATTAGTTCTCATACTGGATCAGTTACAATAACTTGTTCAGATGAAACAATTGCAGTTGGAGAATCAACTCATTGTATTTTATCTGGTACATCTACAGGAATTATATCTGGTGTTATTGGAGAAGTTAGTAATAATGAAAATGTAAGAATAAATGTTACTAAATTAAATTCAAATTTCATAACAGGAGAAAATGGTTCTAGTATTAATTATAGTGGTGCAGCTATTAATGAGAATGTTAATTTTACAATAGCTGATATAGAAGTTACTGGTGTAAGTGTTGGTACTGGATCTATTAGCTTTGGTACTAATGCAGTTTTAAAAGATGATGAATTAAATGACGTATCATTATCTTCTGTTACTTCAAATATTTCTGTAGTAACTCCTGATAGTAATAATTACTTAAGTAGTTTATCTGTTAGTGATGTAAATATTAGTTTTGATAGAGAACAAACAATCTATAATGTTACTGTTCCATATAATGTAGATTCAGTTACAATTTCAGCATCTCAAGAATCTCCTAAAGCATTTCTATCAGGAACTGGTACATTTGGTGTAAATGTTGGATTAAATGCTAAAGTAGTAACAGTAAAAGCACAAAATGGAAATGAAAGAGAATATACTATAAATATTACAAGGGAAGCACCTGTTACAGAAGTTAGCCCTAAATTAAGTTCATTAGTTATTGAGGGTGCTGATATTGGTACATTTGAATCTAATACTTATAGTTATACTGCAACAGTTGCAAATAACGTTAGTAGTGTAAAAATTATACCTACATTATTAGATAATAGAGCTACATTAACAGGTGATACTGGAGTTAAATCATTATCAGTTGGAACAAATAGATTTATAATTAAAGTTACTACTGAAAATATAAATAATTCAGCAACATATAATATAACTATTGTTAGAGAAAAATCAGTAGATTCTAGAAGTTCTATAGATACATTAAGTTCATTAAATGTAACAGATACAAAGATATCTAAAGATTTTAAAGAAAGTAAAAATTCTTATACTGCAGCAGTTGGTTACTCTATAGATTCAGTTTCTATTTCAGCTACTCCTACAAATAGTAAAGCAACTATTAAAGGAACTGGTAAATTTAACTTAAAAGTTGGTGTTAATAATTTTAATATTATAGTAACTGCAGAAAATGGTTCTATAAATATATATAAAATAACTATTACAAGACAAGCAGAAGTTAAAAATGAAAAAGAAAATAAAGTAGTAAATACTACTGGTGTTAAAAAAGATAGTGATTCTTTATTAAAAGAATTAATTATTAATAATAATAGAATTCAATTAGATGAAAATACTTTCTCATATAAATATACTGTTTTATATAAAGTTGAAACATTAAATATAGATGCTAAAGCAAAATCTAGTAAGTCAAAAGTAAAAATATCTAATGATAAGAAATTAGAAGTTGGTAAGAATTTAATTACTATTACTGTAGAAGCAGAAGATGGATCTGAAACAATGTATGTAGTTACAGTTGTAAGAAAAGCGGAAGATGAAAAATTAGATGATGATTCTACATTAAGTTCATTAAAACTTGGTAAATATGATATTGATTTTAAACCAACAAAATATACATATGATTTAACTATTAAAAATGAAGATAGTTTAGATATTCAATATAAAGCATCAAATGAAAATTCAAATGTTATAATTACTGGAAATTACGATTTAGAAAATGATTCAGTTATTAGTTTAATAGTAACAGCAGAAGATGGATCTACATCAAGATATATAATTAACATTAAAAAGAATCCTTCAATTTTATTAATAGCATTAATAATTTCGTTATCAGTAGTTTTATTAGCAGGAGTTATTTTAGCATATTATTTCTTAATAATTAAAAAGAGAAAGAGTAAAAGTATTCCTAAACAAGAAAACAATATTGAAGACAATGGATATGTAATTCAAGATGGAATAATTCTTCCAAAAGAAGAAGTTATTAAAGAAAATGATGAGTTAGAATCATTTCCGTTCAATGATGTTAATGAATAAGTCACGTAAGTGACTTTTTTATTTGCTTTTTTTAAATTAATGTGTTATTATACATTTAATTTTTTAAAGGGGATGTAATAATGCCAAAAAGTGGAAATAAATATACAAAGAGTTTTGTAAAGAATGATATATATGATCAATTATCAGGAAATAAATCTAAACTAAAAAACGAATGTAATAAATTATATTATGCTTTTCTTGATAATAAAGATAAGTCTTATCATGAATTTATGAATTCTGTTTTTGAAAAAGTAAATCCTAGTATAACAGATAAAAACGAAAGATTAAATTATATAAATGAACATATTGATATTATGAAAAAAATATATTCTGTTAGAAAAGCAGTGGTAATGTCAATTATTTATAATTTATCAATTTATTTAGTAACAAATAATAATGAAAAGGTAGAGGAATGCAGAAATAAATTAAATAATTATTTTAAGTCTGAAGAAGAATTAAAAAAAGTAAAAGAAAGTAGAAATGAAAAGTATAATGAATCTCATAGTATATTAATTAGTAATATGAAAGAAACAATTGATAAAGTATTAAATGATGAAGTTATTGAAAATGATGAAAAATCCAAATTTAATCAAAGAGTTAAACATAATTATAAAGAAATAGATAAAGATGTTTATTTAGACTTTATTATTAAAAGATTTAAATTAGAATCAGTAACTGAAAAAGAATTATTAGAATTAAATGAAACTATAGATTTCTTTATTACTAATTTAAATAATAATATTAATATACTACTTAATTTAGATCCTTTAGAAGATGATGTTCTACCTGAATTGACTAGATATAAATTAAATGGTGAAGATGCTTTAACTGATACTTTTAAGAGTAAAATGACTAGATATTATAATTGGAAATTAAAAAGTTTAAGAAGACTTTTAGATGCTTATGAAGAATATAAATGTTTATTAATTGAATTAAATTCAAGTGATGATTTAACTTTTAAAAATGAATTAAATAGTTATTCTAGATTACTATTATTAAATGAAGAAGATTTTATAATTAATTTTTATAATAATGTTAAAAAGATAAAAGAAATTGATAAATCTTATGTTAGTGGTTTAATTGCACCAGACTCAATAGTAGAAGATTATAAGCGTTCTTTTATAAAAAAATTGTCAAATAAGAATAATTAAGCAAGCCATGCTTGTTTTTTATTTATTATCATATATAATTAATGTATGCATCAATGAAGGGAAGAATAGGAATGTTTGTAAATAATGATAATATTGTTATTAAAAGTATACTTTGGGAAGGTATTAGATATGATTTATATAAGGATCATACACTTATTATGACTTTATCTAATAACATTAATTCTAATTTAAGATTATATGAATCTATTATTTCATTAAAGCCTAAAAAGATTGTTATTAAAAATGCAAGAGATATAGAAGTTCTAAAAGTATTAATAAAAAAAATCAAATATATGAATATTGATACTGAAATAGATTTAATTAGTGATACACTACCAATTCTTAAAGGACTATATAATAAATATAATATTAATTTTGATAAAATACCTAAGAATTTAAAGATAGATGGTTTTAAGACAGATAATGAACAAACTGAATTTTCTACGTGGGCACATAATTTATCTGAGGAAAATAAAATAAAATTAATTAGTCATTTAACTGATAATAGTAAATCTATCTTTTTAAAGCAAGAAAGGGCCATTAAAGAGAATTATAAGTTGATTAAGAGTTATTATCCTAATATTGATAAAATGCCTAAAAAAGAGGCTTTTGAGCTTATATATCATATAATAAGTAGAAGTAATATAGATAGATATGATAAATACTTAAAAAATGGTACGAGTATACTTCGTGGGTATAAAGCAAATTTATTAACTTTATTTACTAATAATAATTTATTTAATATAAATTGTGTTAATTCTAAAGGTACATCTATTGATAAACATTTATATATTTGGAATGAATTAATATTAGAAGATGGTAGTATAGTAGGTTATGATATAGAAAATAATGTAAACGATAATGATATATTACATAATCCTAATTATGTTTATTATAGAGTTTATCCTATTATATTAGATCTTAAAAAAGGATATTTTAAGAATAATATAGATAGTGCACCAATTAGAGTTAATAAAAAATTATAAATATATAGGGGAGAGAAGGGGAAAAATTGACTTTTTCCTCTTTTTAATATATAATAAAAATCCTTATGTTTATGAAAGGAGTAGATGTATATGCCTAGAATTCCTAAGTTTAATAAAAAAATTAAGAATACTAGCAAGCAATTTTTAGTAGATAAAAAAGCTGATATAACTACTAATAATGGCGGATTTTATCATATAAGAAAAAATCGTGTATATATTTGCGGCCTTGATTACTATGGTAAAGTATATACTATATCATCAAATAAATATAATAAAAGAAATTTACACGTAATTAAAGAAATATATCCATATGATGATAAAAGATTAAGATTCTTAATAGTTAATTTTAAAAATGCTAAAAAATTTAAAACTATTGAAAAATTACCTAATGGTAGTGAAAGAAAAGTTGCAGTTATAGAAAAATTTGATGATAAATCTGAATATATATGTAGTATTGGTGATATTAAAAATATTTCAAGTGATTTGATGGAATTTGATTATAAACAAAATAATAAAATTAAACCTGTTGAATCAATTAAAAAATTAATATTAAAACCTGAAGAGTATATAGATAAAAAGAAAAATAAAAGAAGAGATTAAACTCTTCTTATTTTATTTAATAATTTATTAGTTGACATAATAATTATTATATGAAATTGTATTTATATTTTTCTAGATTGAATTTCAGCCATTTTTTCTAATACTTCATTAGAATTTTCTCTTGTTAATTCATTATATCCTAATTCTTTTAAAGCTTGTGATTGTACAGTATATAATTCTTGAGTTCTAGATAATTTTTCTTCTTGTTTAATTTCAATTGATTTTTCAAATTTTTTATGTACTTCAATTAATCTTTCTCTAGATGCACTACCATTAAGATACATTAACATTGCAGAGTATAATATGCTCTCAAATGCAAATTGTTGATCAGAATCAAACGCATATTCATCAGCTTTAACAAAACCAGTTGATTTAGCTATATATGCTAATATAAATTTAGTTTCAGGATTTGTTTCTAGAGTTTCTATAAAATAATATAAATATTTGCATATATTACTTGATTCTTCATCATTATTAACTAATCTATCTTTTAATAAGTATATAATATCATTTAATACTTTTTGGTCACTATTTTTAATACCATCAAAGTATAAGTTACCCTTCTCTACTAGAGTAGTGGAATCATCGTTAATTAGGCTATTTACGTGTTTAATTAAGTCATTATCTACATTTATATCATCAATTTCATTTGAAGATTTAATATTTAATAATGAAAATAATTTTATTTTCTTTTCTAATGGCCATTCATTAATAGAATCCATTTCTAAATAATTATATACCATTTGTCTACTTACACCTAAA
The DNA here is from genome assembly GCA_017418945.1 of Bacilli bacterium. Classification (GTDB taxonomy): domain Bacteria; phylum Bacillota_I; class Bacilli_A; order RF39; family UBA660; genus RUG13038. The sequence continues at coordinate 6,656 of JAFOMI010000026.1, read as the reverse complement.
TACTTAGCTAATTTAACTTTAGATACCCCTGCTTCACTTAAAATATTATTTAATTTATCCATTTCCAATATACCTCCCTAGTATGCTTTAATTTTATAATACGTTAAATAAAATGTCAAGTAAAAGTAAACAAAAAAACTATATAAAAATATAGTTTATAAGTCTAGTAAATAAGAAAAAATATCTACAGATAATTTAATTACATTATGTCTAATTACATTGTCTTCAATTGATACATAATTACCTTCAATAATATCACATTTTATATTATCTTTATCAAGAATTATAGGGTCCTTTTGTTCAATTGTTGCATATTTTTTAGCAATTTCTATATCTATATCGCCATTATTTGCTATTACAACATCAATTTTTCTCTTACCTAAATAATTATTAATAGTTTCTATATGATTTGATACCTTAAATTCATCGGTTTCTCCTGGCTGACTCATAATATTACATACATACATGATTTTAGCTTTAGAATTATCTATTTCATCAATTACTTCTTTACTTAATAAATTAGGAATAATACTAGTAAATAGACTTCCCATACTAAATATTATTAAATCAGATTCTCTTATTGATTCTAATACTTCTTTATTAGGAGAAGGTTCTTCTTTATAAAATACTTTTTTTATTGATAATGGAGAAGAAGTTATCTCACTCTCCCCTTTTATAATTGATCCATCTTCCATTTCTCCAACTAACGTAATATTATCCTCTGAAAAAGGAATAACCTTGCCTTTTAAATTTAATACTTTTGAAATAGCTGAAATACCATCTTTTAAATTACCTGTAATTTGAGATCCTGCGGTTAATAATAGATTACCTACAGTATGTTCATTTAAATCAGAACATGTCTTAAATCTATATTCTAATAGTTTTTCCATTAATGGTTCTGTTTTAGCTAAACTAATCATTACTTTTCTTATATCTCCCATAGCAGGAATATTAAATTCTTTTCTTAGTTTACCAGTACTTCTTCCATCATCACATACAGACACTACTGCCCTTAAATCTATAGGAAATTCTTTTAATCCTCTAAGCAATGTAGACATACCTGTCCCACCACCAAATACTGTTACATTTTTCATATAATTGCTCCTTTTTCTCAATAAAAAAATGTATTATTATACATTCTTTTATAAATACCATAATTTTTTACCATTTTTTCTAACTTCTTTAATAATACCTCCACCTAGACATTCTTCATCTAAATAAAGTACACAAGCTTGTCCTGGAGTAACTGATTTTACATTATCATAATTGACTATTATATTTCCATCATCTAAATATGTAATTGTTACAGGTATTTCTTCTTGTCTATATCTAAATTTTGCTGTTGCATTAACTGGTCTTTTATCAGATATAAAATTGACTTCTTCAATTAAAGCTTCATCTGTTTGTAAATACTTAGTATCATCTCCTAGTGACACATATAATATATTTTTATCTAAATCTTTACCAACAACATATAATCTATCTTTATTACCACCAATATCTAGGCCTCTTCTTTGACCAATTGTATAATACATTAATCCAACATGATCACCTATTACTTTGTTAGTATCAATATCTACTATTTTACCAGGAGTATTAGGTAAATAATTTGTTAAGAATTCTTTAAAATTTCTTTCTCCAATAAAACAAATACCTGTAGAATCTTTTTTATCCGCAACTATTAAACCAAGATCTTTTGCTATTTCTCTTACTTTTGGTTTTTCTATATCACCAAGAGGAAATATTACATTTGATAGTTGTTCTTTTGTTACTTGTGATAAAAAATAAGTTTGGTCTTTATTCTTATCTTTAGCTTTTAATAATTTACCATCTTTCATTTTTGCATAATGACCTGTTGCTACATAATCAGCACCAAGTTTATCTGCTTCTTTTTTAAACATATCAAATTTAATATATTTATTACACATTATATCTGGGTTTGGTGTTCTTCCTTTTTTTAATTCGTCCAAAAAATATTTAAAAACATAATCCCAATATTCTTTTATAAAATCTACTCTATGTAATTTAATTCCTAATTTTTCGCATACATTTAAAGCATCATTATAATCTTGTTCTTGTGTACATATATTATTATTTAATGTTGGATTTCCATTAATATCATTATTTACATTAGAATCCCAGTTTCTCATAAATAGTCCTTCTACTTCATATCCTTGTTCTTTAAGTAAATATGCAGATACTATAGAATCTACTCCACCACTTATTCCAACGATTACTTTTTTCATATATATCACCTTTTTTTCCTTGAGTATTATATAATAATTTACTTTTTATGTAAATAATTATTTTAATTTAAGACTTTTAATATATTTTATCTGTAATTCTTTATTCTTTTCTAAGAATTTTTCTACTTTTTCATTATCTTTATCATTATGAAGTTTTATATATTCTTCAATATCATATTTTTTATCAGAGGGTTTTAATGGAATGTTTGCTATGTTTTCTCTTGAAATGATTATTTCTCTATGAGTATTTTTATCAATAATTGATTTATAATCATCTATAACTTTATTATTATGAAGAATTATTTTTCTAAAAACACCATTTTTATCTTGTACAGAAATTAATTCATAATATCCTGTATTTATTTCTATGTATCCTTTTATATTATATACAAAATTGCCTGAAGTTGTATTAACATCTTGTTTAGATAATCTCCATTCAACATTAGGTTTTTCCCCAAAAGATCTGTTATAACAACCAACTAAGTAACTAAAATTTTGTAATAAATATGTATTATCAAATCCTAATCCTTCATTATCACTAATTTTAATATCAAAAACATCTTTTTTTATTACTTTCATACTTCCCCCCATAATAAGAATTATTTTAACTCTTTTAATGCATCTAAAACTATATTTTTTTCTATAAAAGGAATTTTATCTTTACCAATTAATTGATAAGTTTCATGTCCTTTACCCGCTAATATAATTATATCTTCTTTTGTAGCTAATTTAATAGCTTTATATATAGCTTTTTCTCTATCTATGATTATTTCATAATTATTAGTTTTTTCTTTAATTCCTTCTTCTATTTCTTTACATATTATCTTTGGATCTTCATCTATAGGATTATCTTCAGTTATGATTGTATAATCTGAATAAGTTCCTGAGATTCTTCCCATTTCTTTTCTTTTTACTTTTCCTCTTCTTCCTGCACATCCGAATACAGTAATTAATTTTCCATTTTTAATATCTTTATATGTTTTAAGTATGTTTTCTAAACTACTAGAATTATGTGCATAATCAATAATTATGTTATAACCATAATCATTAATTACTTTTTCTTCTCTTCCTGGTACAAATATATCTTTAATTCCTTCTTTAATATACTTAACATCAATTTTTAATTCTTCACAAAGACTAATTGCCGCAAGCATATCATAAACTATAAATTTACCTATTAAAGGAGTTATAAACTCTTCATTTTTACCATATACTTTTGTTTCAAATTTTGTATATTTTTCGTTAATTTCTATATTATAAGCTTGCTTATTAGATTTATCATCAATACTAAATGTTTTATATTTTGTTTGTTTCAAATCTATAAGTTTTTTACCATAATAATCATCTATATTAACAAAACCTTTTTTTACCATATCAAATAATAATGATTTACAATAAAAGTATTCGTCCATATCTTTATGTTCGTTTTTACTAACATGTTCCTCACTTAGATTTAAAAATATACCATAATCAAAATTAGAATCATTTACTCTACCAAGTTTTAAGCTTTGTGAGGATACTTCCATAACTACATATTTACATTTTTCTTTTTTCATATAATCAAAAGTTTTTTGTAATTCTATAGGTTCTGGTGTAGTTCTATCATTATCTTTAATTTTTTTATCATCAATAGAAGTTGCTATTGTTCCAATTAAACCAACTTTTTTATTTGCTTTATTTAATATATTTTTAATAATATATGTAGTTAATGTTTTACCTTTAGTTCCAGTAACACCTATTAATTTAAAATGTTTACTTGGATTATTATAATAATTATTTGCTAATAAACTAAGTATTTCTCTTGTATTTTCTGTTGCTAATACAATAACCTTTTTATCTACAAATTCATCTAATCTATCTTCATTAATTAAAATTACAGATGCACCCTTATTAATTGCTTCATCTATATAGTTATGTCCATCATTTTCAAAACCTTTAATTGCAACGAACATATCTCCCTTTTCTACTTTTCTTGAATCAATTTCTATTTTATTTATTTCAATATTGTTTTTAATTCCTATATTAATTCCTTTAAATACTTTCTTTAACTTCATAATAATACCTCAAAGGTATTATAGCATATTCTTGATTAATTTATAAAGAATTGGTGATATAAATGAGTCAAAAAGTGACAAGAAAACTAATATTAAGAAAGTAATCATAATCATAAACAAATATTTTCCCATGAATGTTTGAAAATTAAGATTCTTTTTTAAAAAAACATTATACACTAATTTAATTGATACATTAATTGAATATATTCCTAAAATAATACTTAAAATACTTGTTATTAGAGGACCTTCAATTAAATATATAAGTAAATACAATATTCCTTTAAATTTATAAGTTCCAAAAATAGATCCTATTGAAAAACCTATTGTAAAAGATTTAAAAAATATCATGATAAGAATTAAAGGAATACCTATAATTGATAATCCTAATGCCCACATAGATATAAAGAAAAAACTATTTTTTCCAAGTGTTTGTTTAAATATGTTTAATCTAGTGCTAAATTTAATATTATTATAACTATTAATATAATTTGTAACTGATGTTGCTATTTCTTTTTTACTAGCTTTATCTACTACAGTAATATATATACTTCCAAAAAGTAAACCAATTAAAAATATTGTTAATACGATTATTATTACTATTTTTTTACTATATAATTCTTTTTTTATATTTTCTATCATAAATATTCTCCTTACAATAAAATCTATGATTATATATAAACTTTAGAACCAAAATAAAATAATTTCATAAAATAATATGAAAGGAGATATTTATGAATAATATGTATCAAAGAAGAAACGATAATAGATTTGCAGGTGGATTTATTGGGCCTTTTATCTTAGGAGGTATTACAGGAGGTTTAGTTGCGCCCCTATTTTATAATAATAATAGACCTTACTATTATGCCCCATATCCTTATTACGGACCATATCCATATTATAGACCTTATTAGGAGTTATACTCCTTTTATTTTTTTGATAAAATCTTTTTCTGTATACTGATTATTTTTGTATACAAATATATGTTTTCTATTTCTTTTCATTTTATTAATATTATTTATTTTATGATATTTTTTAAAATTATTTTTGTATAGGTATTTTTCTAATAGAAATCTATTAAATATATAATTTCTTCTTTTGTATTCTATAAAAATAGAAGAAATTAAAGTAACAATCATTACATAACAACTATAATTATTTTTAATAATATAAAATAAAGCTACAGTTTCAATAAATGATATTAATATTAGTAAATAATATGCTAATTTAAAATTAAAAAGTTTATTAAGTAATATATTTAATAATTTAGATCCATCTAATGGTATTATAGGAAGTAAATTAAATATTAATATATAAAAATTATAGTGTTTTATTAAATAATAAAAATTATCATTTATAATATTATTTTTATAAAATAAATAATATATAAAAAATATTATTAATTGATTAACAGGTCCTCCTAAAGTAATAAAGAACTCTTCCTTTAGTGGCTTATCAATTAATTCATCAAAATATAGTATTCCTCCAAAAGGATAAATAGTTATTTTATCTATATTCCATTTATATAAATAGCTTATTATATAGTGACCAAACTCATGAAAAATAATAAGAATAAGAATCGCTGCTATTTCTTTTATTAATCCTGTAATAAGACATACAAATATTAATAATACTGTATAATAACTAAAGTTTAATTTATTTAAGAAATTCTTTATAATCAAGAAATTTTTTATCCTTTTCAAATAATAAATATAAACTATTATTTTTAGCGCTACCTAATAAATCATTCTTTTTAACATAATCGTATAATCTTACATTTACTGAATCGAGATTTCCATAATACATATCTACTCCATCTTCATTTTCAATTATTACTGTCTTATTTAAAGTGTCTTTATTGCCAATAAAAATAACAATTCCATCATTTAATATAGGAATACTGTAGTTATCTTCTAAAGTTAATTTAATTCCATCATTATAAGTATTTAATTCTTTATATTTTATTTTCTCATTAAATACTTCTTTTTCAGTAATTAATTTATCAAAAGGAATATTTAAACCTATATAATTATCATAGTATTTTTTTATTTTAGCAAATGAAATATTATGATTATAAATATTATCATATATATAATTATTAACACTACTATTCTTTTTAATTATTAAACTTCCAAAAAACATTATTAAACCTACTAATAATATTTTATAAATACTTTTAATAATATTATTCTTCATATTTTCACCACTAAAATATATGTGTATTTATTACTTAATATTACTTCTTTTAAATATAAAGGATAGTATTAAAACATAAATAATATTAATTATAAAAAAGTGCTTTATAATAAACAAGAATTCAATAAAACTATTTAAATTTAATTTGGTAACATTTAAAACT
>JAFOMI010000025.1 GCA_017418945.1 Bacilli bacterium | reverse complement strand
TGCTATGTAAATATAGTTGAAGCAACTCGTCCAAATAGTGGAGGAAGTAGTTATTATTCTTATAATAGTGATAATAATGAAGTGGATCCTGATTTATCTTCAAATAGTTATTTAAAAACATTAAGTATTGATGGAGTTAAAATAAATCCTGAATTTGATAAAGATAAAATGGAATATACAGCGATTGTTTCTGGTGATACAGAAAAAATAAATATTACTGGTGAACTTGAAGATGATAAAGCATTAGTTGAAGGACTTGGAGAAAAAGAATTAAAAGAAGGAATTAATACTTTTGAAATTAAAGTAACTGCAGAAAATACAGAAGTTAGAACTTATGTTTTAACAGTTACTAGAAAAGAAATTAATCCAATAGAAATAACTATTAATAAAAAGAAATATATAGTTTCTAAAAAAGAAATAGGTCTTGAAGTTCCAAAAGGATTTACTAAAACTAAAACTGTTATTGAAAAACAAGAAGTAGTTGCTTATTCAAATTCATTTACAGGTTACCTATTAGTAGCACTTGTAGATGAAGATGGAAATGCATCATGGTTTATTTATAATCAAAAGAATGAGACATATACTAAATATAGTGAATATAATTCAGATAGCATTAGATTGGTATTAATTACTCCAAAGAAAAAAGATATTCCATATAAGTATAAAAAATGTGATTTCTTTATAAATGGAGAATTAGTTGAAGGATATGCATTACAACTTACTTCACCATTTAGATTAGTTTATGCACTTAATATGGCAACTGGTGAAGAAAACTTCTATTTATATGATATGGATCAAAATACATTTCAAAGATTTTATAATACACAAACAGAAATATATAGAGATTTACTTAAAAAACTAGAAATTGGAATAATTGGTTTAGTAGGTTTATTATTTATAATGTTTATTATTATAATTTCACAAAAAGTTATTAATACTAAAACAAGAAAATTTATAAAAAATGGTGGAGTTGTAGAAGAAAAAAAAGATATTCAACCAGATGAAGATTTTGAGCCTAGTGATAAACCAAAAAAAGTAAAAAAGCAAAAAGAAGAAAAGAAAGAAATACCTGAAGAAAAAGAAGAAATTAAAGATGAAAAGGTTAAAGAAAAATTAACTAAGGCTGAATTAAAAAAGAAGAGAAAAGAAGAAAAGAAAAAACTAGCTGAAGAAAGAAAAGAATTCTTCGATTAATTTGAATAGTTATTTAATAAATGTACATAATAATAATGACATGATGGTAGATATGTTAAAAAAGAAATATGCGGGATGCTATTTCTTTTTTCTTTTCTTCTTATTAAATAAATGATATAATAATGTTAATAGATGGTGAGGTAGTTTTAATGGAAGAAGAAAAAAAGTTTGATAATTTTTTTGATAAATTTGTATATTTATTTATTTTATTTAGTCCAATATTAGATGCATTAACATCTATATTTGTTAGAAATACAAATTTACCGTTTTCTATTGGAACAATTATTAGAGGTATATTCTTATTATTTGTTCTTATATGGCTTAAAAATAAAGGAAATTGTAATAAAATTTTACTTGTCTTTTTACTATATGCTTTTCTTGCATTAATGTATTTTATGGGTATTTATCATCTTACTTTCTTTAATGAGATTAATAATATATTTCAAATCTTTTATCTTCCAATAATGCTATTATTCTTTAGTAAGTATGAGAATGATAAAATAAATGAGAAATTAATTGTAAATGTATATTTTATCTATTTAAATTTAATAATTATTCCATTTTTATTTAATATTGGTTATAACTTAAGCGAAAGTTATTCAAATAAAACTGGATATTTTGGATTATTCATTGGTGGAAATGAAATAAGTGGTATTTTAGTTGGATTAAGTCCAATTGTTCTTTCTTTTTTATCTAAGTCAAAGAGTTATATATTAAAGGTTTTAATCTATCTAGAATTATTAGTAGTTATATTCTTAGTAGGAACAAAAACTTTATTTATAGGAATTATTTTAACTTTATTTTTCTTATTATATAAACATTTAAGATATGCTTATGTAGTAATGAATGAAAAGAAGAGTAAGATTCCTTATATAATTGGATTAATAGTAATAGTTATATGTGTTTTCTTATTACCTAAATCTCCAATGATAAAGAATTTTAAAACTACATTAGATTATTATAAAGTTAATGGTATTAAGGAAACTATTAAAATTGAAAATATTGATAATGTTGTTTTTAGTAAAAGATTAACTAATATATATAATGTAGGTAAAGTATATATAAAAGGTAATGGAGAACAAATAATATATGGTATAGGTAAAACTGGAGTTATGGGTATTAAAGATATTGAAATAGATATTTTTGATATTCTATTTAGTGTTGGTATTTTTGGAACAATTATTTATATACTATTAATTTTATTTACAACTAGATTTAATATATTAAGAGATAGTAGATATTTTGCATTAAGTTTATTTATTCTTATGTCTATTTTCTCAGGACATATATTAATTAAACCAATGGTTTCTATTTATATTGCACTATTATATTTATTAGAAAAGAATACAATTAAGATTGAAAAGAAAAAAATACTTTTAGTATCTAATATGTATCCTAGTAAAAAATCTAAACATTATGGAGTGTTTGTTCAAAATGTTGAAGGTGTTTTAAAAGATAATGGTTTTGAAATTGATAGAGTAGTTATGGAAAAACAAAATGAGAAAATATTAAAATTATTTTCATACATAATATTCTATATTAAAACTATAGTTAAAACTATATTTAATAATTATGATTATATATACGTTCATTTTATATCTCATTCTTCACTAGGTGCTGTATTTGCAAAAAGAACTAGCAAGGATGTTAAATTAATATTAAATGCACATGGAAATGATATAATCGCAGATAAACCTTTTGAGGTTAAGAATGAAAAGAGAAGTAAGAAGTATTTAAAATATGCTGATAAAGTAGTTGTGCCATCAAAGTATTTTAAAGATCTAATAATAAATAAATATAATATAGATGAAGATAAAGTATTTGTTTATCCATCAGGTGGTGTTAATACTTCAAAATTTATTAAAATAGATAGAAAAGAAGCTTTAAAAAATTCAAATTTAGATGATAAATATTCTTATATTGGGTACGTTTCAAGATTAGATAAAGATAAAGGTTATGATGTATTTTTAAAAGCTATTAGATATTTAATTGATAATAATAAAATAACTAATGAAAAGTTTATTGTAGTAGGCGCAGGTGCAGAACAAAATATATTTAATGAAATGGTTAAAGAATTAGATCTTAAAGATTATTTAGAGATAAGAAATATGGTTTCACCAGATGAACTTGTTTCTATATATAATTCTCTTGATATATTTGTTTTCCCAACATATAGAAAAAGTGAAAGTTTAGGTTTAGTTGGACTTGAAGCTATGTCTTGTGAAACTTTAGTAGTCGCAAGTAATAATTATGGACCAACTGATTATATTAGAGATAAAAAGAATGGTTTATTCTTTAAACCAAAAGATCATGTTGATTTAGCAAATAAGATAATAGAAATGAAAAATTTAAATAATGAAGAAAGAAATAAGATGAAAAGAAAAGCAAGAGAAACAGCAATTTCCTTTGATTCTATTAATACAAAAAATAAGATTATAGATGTTTTTAAGTAGGTGGTTATATGTCAAAAGTAGGTATGGTTGTATTAAATTATAATGATTATAAAACAACTGATAAATATATTAATAGTATAAAAGATTTTAAAGCATTAAGTGAAATTATAATAGTAGATAATAATAGTACTGATGGATCTTATGAAAAATTAAAAAAATATGAGAATAATAAAATTAAAGTAATCAAAACTGAAAAGAATAGAGGTTACTCTTATGGTAATAATGTTGGTATTAAAGCACTTTCAAATGTAGATTATGTTATTATTTCTAATCCAGATATTTTAGTTGAAGAAAAAGTTATTACTAAATTAAAAAAAGATTTAGAAAAAACAGAAGATGCTGCTATAGTTGCTCCAGTTATTAAACAACTTGGTGAATATAAAAGAGGATGGAGACTTCCAACTATAGAAGATGAAATATTATTAAATATTAATTATTATAGAAGAAGAGTAGTTAGAAATCTTGAATATAATGAAGCAAGATTTAAAACTCCTTTAACAAGAGTAGATGTAGTTCCAGGCTGCTTCTTTATGATTAAAAAAGGTATTTTAGATTTAATAGGTAATTTTGATGAAGCTACATTCTTATATTATGAAGAAAATATATTAGCAACAAAATTAAAAAACATAAATAAAAAATCCTATATAGATAGTGAAGTAGTGGTTACTCATGATTTATCAGTTAGTGTCAATAAAACATTTAATAGCATTAAAAAATATAAATTATTAAAAGAAAGTCAAAAATATTATGTAAAATACTATTTAAAAGCTAGATTTTTTGATATGATATTACTTGGGTTTACATATAGATTAAGTTTAGTAATCGCATATATAGTAAACTTTATTAAAAAACTAAGGAGTAAGAAGAAATGAAAAACATTATTATTATAGGTTCTAGAGGATATGAAAAATCTTATGGTGGTTGGGAAACATTTGTTACTAATCTTATAAATAATTATGATGATAAAAATACAAAATTCTATGTTGCAGAATTAAATCATAATAAGAAGAATAGAAATATAGAAGTTAGAAATGGTGTAACATGTCCACAAATATATGTACCAAAACAAGGCTTTGTTACTATGTTTACTTTTGTAGTAAAAGCAGTTCTATATTTTAAAAAATATATTAAAAAAGAAAAATTAGATAACGTGGTTATGTATATTTTAGGTTGCAGAGTTGGTCCATTATTTAGCATTATTCATAGAAGTTTAACTAAGATGGGTGTTAAAATTGTAATTAATCCAGATGGACTTGAATGGAAAAGAGAAAAATGGGCTTGGTGGATTAAACAATGTTTTAAAATATCAGAAAGAACAATGATTAAATCATCTGATTATGTTGTTTGCGATTCAAAAGCAATTGAAAACTATGTTAAAAATAAATATAAAAAATATAATAAACCAACAACTTTTATTGCGTATGGTGCTTATTTAAAAGATATTAAAGATATTGATAAAAAGACAAAAGTTTTTATGGATAAATATGATATCAAAAAAAGAGAATATTATTTAATAGTAGGAAGATTTGTTCCAGAAAACAATTATGAATTAATTATTAGAGAATTTATGAAATCAAATACTGATAAAGATTTAGTAATAGTATCAAATGTTGAAAAGAACAAATTCTATGATAAATTAAGAGAAAAGACTGGTTTTGAAAAAGATAAAAGAATTAAGTTTGTAGGTCCTGTTTATGATCAAGAAATATTAGTTAGATTAAGAAAAAATGCTAAAGGATATATACATGGTCATTCAGCAGGAGGAACTAATCCATCATTATTAGAAGCTTTAAGTATTACAGATGTAAATATTTTATATAATGCAGTTTATAATGAAGAAGTTGGAGAAGATGCAGCAATTTACTTCTCTAATGAAGAAGGTTCTTTATGTAAGCAAATTGAAAAAATTGAAAAGTTTAAGAGTAAAGAACAAACTGAATATGGAAAAAAGGCTAAACAAAGAATAATAGATGAATATACTTGGAAAATAGTTGTTACTAAGTATAAAAAATTATTTGATAAGTTATTAAAAAAATAGGTTATTTATATAATCTATTTTTTTAATGTTGATTTTTTCAACATTTGATGCTATTCTTATATTAGGAGGCGCGGATATGAAAAGTAATGAAATGAGAGGAATAATATTAGCAGGAGGATCAGGAACTAGACTACATCCAATTACAAAAGGGACTAGTAAACAATTATTACCAGTTTATGATAAACCTATGATTTATTATCCTTTATCAGTATTAATGCAAGCAGGTATTAGAGATATACTTGTTATAACAACACCAGATGATCAATCACGTTTTAAAACATTATTAAAAGATGGAAATCATTTAGGAGTTAATTTAAATTATAAGATTCAACCATCACCAGATGGACTTGCGCAAGCTTTTATCTTAGGGGAAGAGTTTATAGAGGATAAGCCATGTGCTATGATTTTAGGAGATAATATTTTCTATGGTAGTGGTTTAAAAGAAGAATTAATGAAATCTAGAGAAAATGCTGCTAATGGTTATGCAACTATTTTTGGATATCAAGTTAAAGATCCAGAAAGATTTGGTATTATGGAATTAGATGAGAACAAGAATGTTTTATCTGTTGAAGAAAAACCAGAAAAGCCAAAGAGTGATTTTGCAATTACAGGATTATATTTTTATCCAGAAGGTGTATCTGAATATGCAAAAATGATTAAACCATCACCAAGAGGAGAACTTGAAATAACATCTTTGAATGATATTTATTTAAAAGAAAAAAGATTAAAAGCAAGACTTTTAAATGATGGATATTCTTGGTTTGATACTGGTACAGAAGATTCATTATTAGATGCTGCTAATATGGTTAGAACAATAGAAAGTAATAGAGATTCTCTAATTTGTTCACCAGAAGCAATTGCATATGAAAATAAATGGATAACAGATGATGAATTAAGAGAATCAGCTGATTCTATGAAAAAGAATAAATATGGGAAAAGACTTGCTAAAATATTAGAACGATAAGAAATATGTTTATCTTAAAACATATTTCTTTTTTTTATTAATAATGTTATAATCTCCTTAGGTGATTTTTATGAATTTAGCAAATTTTAGTGAATATAAATTACTTGATATGAGTAATGGAGAGAAAGTTGAAAGTTGGAATGGAGTTATTTTAAGAAGACCAGATCCTCAAGTTATTTGGAACAAAAAGTCTAAAAAAGAAGTATGGAATAATGTTGATGCATATTATCATAGAAGTAATACTGGTGGAGGAAACTGGGAATACTTTAATAGAATAAAAGATTCTTGGCAAATACATTATAAAGATTTAACTTTTAATTTAAAACTAATGGGTTTTAAACATACAGGTTTATTTCCAGAACAAGCATTTAATTGGGATTTTATGATTGATAAAATAAAGAAATCTAATAGAAAAATAAATGTATTAAATCTTTTTGCTTATACTGGAGGCGCAACTGTTGCGTGTGCTTATGCTGGTGCAGATGTAGTTCATGTTGATGCATCAAGAGGTATGGTAGATGTTGCTAAGGAAAATATAAAAAGTTCTAATTTAGAAGATAGATATGTTAGATTTATTGTTGATGATGTAATTAAATTTGTTCAAAGAGAAATAAGAAGAGGACATAAATATGATGCTATTATTATGGATCCACCTTCATTTGGAAGAGGTTCTAATAAAGAAGTATGGAGATTTGAAGAAGATTTATATAAACTTGTTGAATTATGTATGGATGTTTTAAGCGATGATCCTTTATTCTTCTTAATTAATTCTTATACAACAGGTATTAGTAGCACTGTATTAAAAAATATATTAAATATTACTGTTAATAGTAAATATAAAGGAACTGTATCTTGTGGTGAAGTAGGATTACCAATGGAAGATTCAGAATTAGTTTTACCATGTGGTATTTATGGAAGATGGGAAAAAAATGAATAAGTTAAATATATTATATGAAGATAATCATATTATTGTAGTTGTTAAACCATTTAATATTCCAGTTCAAGAAGATTCATCAAAAGATATAGATATGCTTACTATTATAAAAGATTATATAAAAGAAAAATATAATAAACCAGGTAATGTATATTTAGGATTAGTACATAGATTAGATAGACCAGCATCAGGAGTTATGGTATTTGCTAAAACTTCTAAAGCAGCATCAAGATTATCTGATCAAATAAGAAAAAATGAAGTTAAGAAAACATATTTAGCTATTGTACATGGAAATATAAAAGAAAAAGATACACTTGTTAATTATATTAGTAAAGATAGTAAGACAAATTCATCATTTATAGATAATAAAAATGGTAAAGAAAGCATATTATCTTATAATAGACTAAAATATGAAAAAGAAAATGATTTGTCTTTAGTCAAAGTAGATTTAAAAACTGGAAGACACCATCAAATTAGATTACAAATGTCTAATATTAATCATCCTTTATATGGTGATCAAAGATATGGTATACAAGATAAAAAACAGTTAGCGTTATTCGCATATAAATTAGAATTTATTCATCCAGTTACTAAAGAAAAATTAACTTTTAGTCATTTACCAGAATATATTGGGGTATGGAAATTACTTGAAGGAGTTGAATTATAATGAAAAATTTATATATAGATTTTGATGGAGTAATATTAGATACTATTACTCCTGTTTATAACTTAGCAAAAAAATTAAATTTAGATGTTAAAACACAAACTAAAGAAGTAGGATTATTATTTTCAAAATTAGATTGGGAAACTTTAATTGAAGAAAGTGAAGAATTATCAAATAGTATTAATTCTATTAAAGATTTAAAAGAATCTAAAAAATTTAATATATCTATTTTAACTCATATAAATTCTTTAAAAGAAGCTAAAGCTAAAATAGAATTTATTAATAATTTATTTGATGATTTAACTATTATTCCAGTTCCTAAGTCTTGTTCTAAAACAATGATGACTCAAACTAAAGATGCCATTTTAGTAGATGATTATTCTGGTAATTTAAGAGAATGGGAATCTAAAGGCGGAATTGGTGTTAAATACACTAAAGAAAAAGAAGAATGTGATTTTATTAATATTACATCTTTAGAAGAAATAATGGAGTTATTTTAATGACTGTAGATAAAAGAGTGGTAGGAGTTTATAGTGAAAATTGTTATCTAATTAAAAAAGATAATAAAGGATTAATAGTAGATCCGGGTGATGAAGTAGATAAAATACTTGAAATGATTGGTGAAACTAAAATAGTAGGAATATTAATTACTCATGCTCATTTTGATCATATAGGTGCTTTAAAACCATTATTAGAAAAAATAGATGTTCCTGTTTTTTATCATAATATTAATAATGAAATTAATGTTAATAATTTAATAGATGTAAAAGAAAAAGAATATGTAATTGATAATTTTAAATTTGATGTTATTTATACAAAAGGACATAGAAATGACTTGGTTACGTATTATTTTAAAGATGATAAAATGATGTTTACAGGTGATTTTTTATTTTATCTTTCTGTTGGTAGAACAGATTTTGAATATGGTGATTATGAAGAAATGGAAGAATCAATTAAAAAAATTAAAGAATACCCAACTGATACTATTATTTATCCAGGACATGGTACTAAAACAGATTTAATGTTTGAAATAAGATACAATAGTTTTTTAAGATAACTATTGTTTTTTTAATATTTGTTTATAAAATGCGTATTTTAGTGATATAATTATTAAGAGGTTGATATTATGTTTGAAAATAAAAAAATATTTGTATTAGGAATGGCAAGAAGTGGTTATGAAGCATGTAAATTATTAAGTGAATATAATAATACTATATTAGTGACAGACATGAATGAACAAGATGAAGAACATGTTTTAGAATTAACAAAATTAGGTGTTAGAGTAGAAATTACTAGTAATCCAGTAGAATTATTAGATTCTAGTTATGATTATGTTATTAAGAACCCTGGAATTAAATATGATAATCCATTAGTTGTTAAAGCAAAAGAACTTGGAATTAAAGTAATTAATGAAGTTGAAATGGCATATTCATTTTTAAATAAAGGTGTTAATGTTATTGGAGTAACTGGAAGTAATGGTAAAACAACAACTGTAAATCTTATATATAATTTCTTAAAAGAAGAAAAAGATAATGTATTCTTAGGAGGAAATATAGGAATACCTTTATCTAATTTTGTAAGAAATATTAAAGATGGTAGTTATTTAGTATTAGAAATTAGTGATCATCAATTACTTGATATGTATGATTTTAAGACAAATGTATCAGTATTAACTAATATTACACCAACTCATTTAGATTTTCATCCATCTTATGAAGTATATAAAAATACTAAGAAAAAGATTTTTAATAATCATACAAAAGAGGATATAGCAGTTATTAATAAAGAAGATAAAGAAAGTAATATAGTTACAGAAAATATAGTTAGTACTAAATATTACTATGGAAATGATAATACATGTAAATGCTATTATGATGATGAAAATATTTATTATGATAATGAAAAAGTAATAAGTTTAAAAGATATAGTTTTACAAGGAAAACACAATTATCAAAATATATGTGCAGCTATTATTGCAGTAAAAACATATAATGTTAGTAATGAATCAATTAATAAAGTATTAAAAAGATTTAATGGTGTAGAACATAGACTTGAATTTGTTTTAGAAAAAAATAATATTAAATTCTATAATGATTCTAAAGCAACAAACTGTGTATCTACAAATATTGCTTTAAATTCATTTAATGAACCAACTATATTATTACTTGGTGGAACAGATAGGGGTCATTCATTCCATGATTTAGATAATTCTATTAAAAATGTAAAAGCAATTATGTGTTATGGAGAAACAAAAGATAGAATAGAAGAATATGCTAAGGAAATGAATATAAAATGCTTTAAATCTAATAACTTAAAAGAAGCTATGCAAAATGTAAAGAAAGTAATGGAAAGTGGAGATGTAGTTTTATTATCACCAGCTTGTGCTTCTTGGGATCAATATAAATGCTTTGAAGATAGAGGAAATGAATTTAAAGAATTAGTAAAGGAGATTACAAATGAATAAAAAACATATCTATATGATTGGTATTGGTGGTATCAGTATGGGTGGTATTGCCAAGATATTAGTTAATTATGGTTATAAAGTATCAGGTTCTGATATTACTGAAAATGATGAAGTAAAAGAACTTGAAAAACTAGGTATTAAAGTAAATATAGGTCAAGTTAAAGAAAATATTACTGATGATATTGATTTAGTTGTTTATACTGCTGCTATTTCAAATACTAATGAAGAATTAGTAAGAGCAAGAGAATTAAACATAGAAACTATTGAAAGAGGGGTATTCTTAGGAGAATTAACTTTAAACTTTGAAGATTGTATTGGTATTGCAGGAACTCATGGTAAAACAACAACTTCTTCTATGGTATCCTGTGTATTCTTAGAAAAAGGATTAGATCCATCTATTCAAATAGGAGCTAATTTAACTCAAATAAATGGTAACTATAGAGTTGGTAGAAGTGATTATTTTATAATTGAAGCATGTGAATATAAAGATAGTTTTCAAAACTTTAGACAAAGAAGTGCAATTGTTACTAATATAGATAATGATCACTTAGATTATTTTAAAAATATAGATAATATTTCGAAATCATTTCAAAAATATGTTTCTCATTTAAGAAAAGATGGAGTTTTAGTTCTTAATATGGATAACGAAAGATGTTATGATTTAAGAAATTATACTAAAGCTAGTGTAGTAACTGTAAGCAAGACTAAAGAAGAAGCAGATTATATTGCTAAGAATATTGAATTTGATGATAGAGGTTGTGCATCATATGATGTATATAAAAAAGATAATTTTATAGGAAGAGTATCTCTTAATGTTAAGGGTGAACATAATGTACTTAATTCACTTGAAGCATATGCATTATGTGCTTGGTATGGTATAGATAGTGAATCAATAGTAAAAGGACTTTCAAAATTTACAGGTGCTTCTAGAAGAATGGAATATAAAGGAAAATTTAATGGAGCTAATGTATATGATGATTATGGTCATCATCCAACTGAAATAGAAGCAACAGCTAAAGCTATTTTAAAAGAAAAACATAATGAAAGTTATGCTATATTTGAAGCTCATACATATAGTAGAGCAGTTGAACATAAAGAAAACTTTGCTAAAGCATTAAAAGATTTTGATCATATTATTGTAATAGATATTTATGCAGCAAGAGAAGAAAATATATGGGGAATAAAACCAGAAGATATAGTTAATGAATTAACTAAACTTGGTAAAGATGCTATTTATATAAGTGATTATGATGAAATAAAAGAAAATTTAAAAGAAAGAGTTAAAGAAGGAGACCTTATTATTACAATAGGTGCAGGTAATGTTACTAAAGTAGCGTCAAAATTAGTAGATTAGACATGTAAAGAAAGAGTAAAGAAAAGTTATATTTTATTACTCTTTCTTTTCTTATGATATAATTAAACTATGGAGGGTATAAAATGGATACAAAAATTTTAACTGATAATAAGATTGATGTTAACCATGGGCTTGAATTACTTGGAGACATTGATTTTTATAATGAAACTTTAGGAACTTTTTATGATAATATAGAAAAGAATTTAAAAGATTTAAAGAACTTTAAAGATAATAAAGATTTTGAAAATTATGGTATATTATCACATTCTATTAAATCTGATTCTAAATATTTAGGATTTATGGATTTAGCAGAAATAGCTTTATCTCATGAAATGGCTGGAAAAAGTAGTGATGAAAAATTTATAGAAGAAAATTATGATTCATTTGTTTTAGAAATAAATAGAATAGTAAGTGTTGTTAAAGAATACTTAGGGAGGTAATTATGGAATTTAACCCAATAATGGAAGAAAAAATTATATTAGTAGTAGATGATAGTAATATTACTAGAAATCTAATTGAACATGTTTTTAAAAATAAATATAAAGTATTAATGGCAAGTAATGGTAAAGGTGCTATGGATATTGTTGATGTTATGGAAGATTCATTAGTTTGTATTTTACTTGATTTAAATATGCCAGACGTTGATGGATTTGATGTTTTAGATTATTTTAAAGAACATAATATATTTAACAAGATACCAGTATGTATAGTAACTGGTGAAGATGCACCTGAAATAATTGGTAAAGTAAAAACTTATCCAGTTTCAGCAATTTTATTAAAACCATTTAGTACTGAACAAATAAGTACAGTTGTAAGTAGAGCAATAGAATTAAAAAAAGGAAATTAATTAGTTTCCTTTTTTGTATGCCTAAAATATCCATTTATTAATTCTTTATTTTGATTAATACTAATAAGAGCTTTATTATCAATACTTTTTATTATATTTATTAATTCATTTTTTCTTCTATTATTTATATAAATATATACTATATAATTATTACTTCCATATAATCCTTTTGCGTTTACTATAGAAGCAGAATATCCTTTTTCTTTTATTTCATCTAATAATAGTTTATTATTTGTTATTACTTGAAAGAATAATTTTCTTCTAAAAAACTTATTAGAGAAAAAAGATGCTAAGTAACTTCCAAGTGAATATCCAAGTGCATAAAAAATAGAAACTAAAATACTATTATTTATTAAAGCCATTTTTATTATTAAAAACCATATTATTATTTGAAAAAAAGTTAGTATTGATCCAATTAATCTTTTTCCTTCAATAATTAGTAGAGTAGAAATAGTTGAAGCAAATGCTTCTATTAATTTAAGAATTAAGATTATTAAATAAGCCATATAATTCACCATTATTATTGTTAACTTTTATTATCAAAATTATGCTATAATTAAGAAGGTGGTAGTATGGAATTATTTGTTAAAGATTTTGATTTAAAGAACACAGTTACATGTGGGCAAATATTTAGATTTGAAGAATTAGATGATGAATCATTTGATATAATTTTACCTGATAGAGTTATTAATATTAAACAAGATGGGAGTAAAATAGTTGTAAAATCAAATAAAGAAGATAATTTAGAAGAAGTAATTAAAACTTATTTTGATCTTAATTATGATTATAAATCTATATATGATAAAGTAATTAAAATAGATAATAATACTAAAGAAATAGTAGATTTTAGTAAAGGTTTAAAAATGATAAATGAACCAATTATTGAAACATGTATTAGCTTTATATTATCTTCGAATAATAGAGTTCCTCAAATAAAAAAATCATTAGATTATATATCTAATAAATATGGAGAAAAAGTACTATTTAATAATAAAGAATATTATTTATTTCCAGATATTAAATCTTTATCAAAAGCATCTCTTAATGATTTAAGAGAATGTAAAGTTGGTTTTAGAGATAAATATTTATATAATTTTATTGATAAAGTTAATAATAATGAATTTGATTTTAATATTATAAAAGATATGAATAGTGATGATGCATTAAAATATTTGATGTCTTTAAATGGAGTAGGAGAAAAAGTCGCATCATGTATATTATTATTTGGTTATCATAGATTTGATGTATTTCCAATTGATACTTGGGTAAAAAAATATATGAGAGATGAATATAATATTGAAGGAATAAATAATATAAAGAAATATGTTTATGATAAATATAAAGAATTATCAGGTATAGTAATTCAATATATGTTTAATTATAAAAGAAATAAGTAATTGAAGTGATACAATAAAAGTAGACAGTAAAAAAGAAAGCTGTTTACTTTTTTGTTTGGTAAAATATAATTAGGAGGAATTGGAAATGAAAAAAAATATTATGAGAACACCTGAAGAAAAAGAAAAAATTGTATTAGAAATG
>JAFOMI010000024.1 GCA_017418945.1 Bacilli bacterium | reverse complement strand
TATCCAAAAGATAATAAATAGCAATGAATTTAAAGAACATCCTGAAATGTTCACATCACAAACATTAACAAGAGCAAAACTAGAAGATATCCAAAAGATAATAAATAGTAAAGAATTTAAAGAGCACCCTGACTTATTTACATCAACAACATTAGCACATGCAAAGCTAGAAGATATCCAAAAGATAATAAATAGCGAAGAATTTAAAGAGCATCCTGACTTATTTACATCACAAACATTAGCACATGCAAAACTAGAAGATATCCAAAAGATAATAAAGAGTGAAGAATTTAAAGAGCACCCTGAATTATTTACATCAGAAACATTAGCACATGCAAAATTAGAAGATATCCAAAAGATAATAAATAGCAATGAATTTAAAGAGCACCCTGAATTATTTACATCAGAAACATTAGCACACGCAAAATTAGATGAAATTCAAGATTTATTAGATATGGAATATTGGAAAGATGAAAGATTTAAGAATTTATTGTCTTCATCAATTGTAGCAAAAGCTAAATCTATGATTTCAAAACTTCCTATTCTTATTTCACTTGCGGAAGAAAATAATATTGATAAATATTTATCTACAAAATATTTACTAAAATCTCCATCCCAAAATTATGCTTTAATAGAATATATGAATGAAAATAATATTTCTTTAGTAGTAGATGGAAAAATAAATTCAATATTTGGATATCAGCCTGGTGCGATAAAGAAAAAATATAATATTGATTTAAATGAATTAATAAAACAATATCCATTACCAATTGAAAAATATAATAATGGAGGTAAAAAGTTATGATTTTTGATGATATTGATATAAAAATATTAAAGGAAAATTTTGATGAAGATTTATTAAAACAAATTGATTCAAATAATGTAAATAGAATTTTTAAGTACTTAAAAGAAAATGACATTTATTATTATAAAGATTTGTTTTTAAGTTCATTAGATTTATTCTTACTTCCATATGATTCTTTTATAAGTAAATTTGAAAGATTAAAAAAAGAATTAGGTAGTGATTATGTAGATAAACTTGCGAAAGATACATCTTTAATTGAAATAATGTATAAATAAAAAAATATAATTATTTTTGAATAATTATATTTTTTATTTCTTTACTAATTAAACTTGGATCATTAACAATTAAAGCATATATTTTAGTTACTTTTAATTCTAATTCTAAATCTTTATTAAAATTAGTATATATTGGTACTTTAATATCTTTTTTAATACTATTTAAATAAGATCTTCCTTTTTTATTAAAACCTAAAACTCTAATATATCTTATTTCTTTTCTTTTTTTAGCTTCTTCTTTAGTAAATGAAGTTAATATATGAATAAGCATTCTACTAATCTTATTATAAGTATATCTTTTAGATTTAATATTTAATATTAATTCATCTATGGTATTTGAATTATCAATACCTTTTTTTAATTTATTTTCTATTCCTTCATCAACTGTTTGATAAATAGATAAGTCAGTATCTGACATTATCTTATACTTTAAATAATTAAAATAATTAACATTATAATAGTTTCTAATGGCATTTTTAGGTACATATTTACTAATTTCAATCTTATTTAAATTATTTCTAATTAGATTTGCACTTATTATATTTCCTTGTATTTTATTTGAATTAAAATCATTAGTTCTTTTAATAGAAAGGGGAGTAATATCACTATTAATTCTTTTTATTTCTTTTATATAAGAAAGTGCGAGTATATCATTTGGTGTATCTACTTCTTCACCATGTAAATGTTTTAAAGCAGAAGAAGCAGCTTTTGGGTAACTAGTTCCTTCCTTCATTAACTTTTTAACTTCATAATTATATTCTATGGTATTTTGAATTTCTGCAAGTTTATTTAATTTAACAATATCATTACTTTCAGAACCAAATACTATATACTCGCATCCTAAATGATTTAGTATTCCAATTGCGCCTTTTGCAAATATATCGCTTGATTGAGTAGAGAATTCAAAAGGTAATTCCACAACTAGATCAACACCATTATCAAGAGCTATTTTTGTTTTATCCCATTTATTTAGTATTGATACATTTCCTCTTTGTGTAAAGTGAGATGACATAACTAATATAATTGTAGGATCATCAAATATTTCTTTAATCTTATTTATATGATATAAATGTCCATTATGAAATGGATTATATTCACAAATAATTCCAACTTTTTGCATCTTATCACCATTTTTATTTTAACATATATTTTATTATTTAAGAAGGATTTTCCTTTTTTATAACTATAAAATATGTTATAATCTTTGATGGAAGTGAAGTTATGCAAAGTATATATAGTATTACTAAGAAAAAATTAGAAGAATACTTTACTAATAAAGGTGATAAGAAATTTAGAGCGACACAAGTATTTGAATGGGTATATAGAAAAGGTGCTAGTTCTTTTGATGAAATGTCAAATATTAGTAAAGATGTAATAGAAGAACTA
>JAFOMI010000023.1 GCA_017418945.1 Bacilli bacterium | reverse complement strand
AATGCAAATGCCTTTGAGAAGTTAATTAAGTAATATGGAATTTGTAAAAGCAAAAACTATACTATCAAAAGTTAAATATGGTTCTGATTGGTATGGTATAGATTATAACATGAACCTATATAGAGGTTGTTCTCATGGGTGTATATATTGTGATAGTAGAAGTAATTGCTATCATATAGATAATTTTAATATTCCTAAAGGAAAAGAAAATGCACTTGCAATATTAGAAAGTGAATTATCTAAAAGGAAAGAAAAAGGTGTTGTAGGTATTGGATCAATGTCTGATACTTATAATCCACTTGAAAAACAATATGAGCAAACAAGAGGAGCATTAAAACTTATATCAAAATATAACTTTGGAGTTTCTATTGATACAAAGAGTGATTTGATTTTAAGAGATTTAGATTTACTTAAAGAAATTAATTCAAAGAATAATGTAATAATTAAATTTACAATAACAACTCCTAATGATGAATTATCTAAAATAATTGAACCCCACGTATGTACATCTTCTAAAAGATTTGAAGCAATAAAGACATTATCCGATAATGGTATATTTGCAGGAATAATGATGAATCCAGTTTTACCATTTATTACTGATGATGAAGAAGATATTAAGAAATTAGTTAAAAAGGCTTATGAAAGTGGAGCAAAGTTTATTCATACATATATGGGAATGACTTTAAGAGAAAATCAAAGAGATTATTATTTTGAAAAATTAGATAAACATTTTAAAGGTTTAAAAGAAAAATATATCAAATATTATGGAGAAAGATATAATTGTGCTGTTCCTAACTATAAATCATTATATAAAGTGTTTACTAATGAATGTGATAAGTATGGAATACTTTATAATATGAAAGATATTATTAAAGCATATAAAAGAGAAATAAAGGATAATGAACAAATATCATTGTTCTAGAATGATCGGAAGATTAAGATATTGCGATATATATACAGGAGTAAAATCCTGCTTTTCTATGTTATAATATAGGAAGGAGTGATTCATATGTCTAAGTATAAAGTTGGTGGTTATGTTAGATTATCACGAGATGATGATTATAGTGAATCAGATAGTATTCAAAGACAAATAGACTTAATTAAAATAATTGCTAATATTGAATTAGATTGTGAATTAAAAGAGTTCTATGTTGACAATGGTTATAGTGGTACATCTCTAGATAGACCAGGATTTAATAAATTATTAGATGACATAACACAAGGTAAAATTAATATGATAATGGTTAAAGATTTATCTAGACTTGGTCGTAATCATATAGAGGTTAATAAATATATTGAAGATATTTTTCCATCACTTAATGTAAGAGTGTTTTCTATTAATGATAATTATGATAGTTTAAAAACCAAAAATATTATGGAAAGAATTGATGTTCCAATTACAAATCTAATGAATGATTACATTGCATATGAAACCTCAAAGAAGGTAAAAAATTCTTTTGATATTAATAAGAAAAAAGGATTACATGTGGGTTCATCAGTACCATATGGCTATAGAAAAGATCCTAAGGATTATCATTATTTTATAATTGATGAAGTAGCAGCTGACAATATAAGAAATATATTTAAAATGTATTTGTCTGGTAAATCAAAAATAGAAATAGCAGAGTATTTAAATGAAAATAATATACCAAATCCTGCAACTTATAAATTTGAAAATAATATAGGTAAATCTAAACAAAGTAATACAAGAGAGTGGAAAGCTAAAATGGTTGATAGAATCTTAAAAAATGAAACTTATATAGGAACTTTAATACAAAATAAATATAGAAATATAAGTTATAGAAATCATAATCAAGTATTAAATGATGAATCAGAATGGACGATAACTGAAAATCATCATAAAGCAATTATTGATAAAGATACTTTT
>JAFOMI010000005.1 GCA_017418945.1 Bacilli bacterium | reverse complement strand
AGAACCACCAGATATAATAAGTGGAGTTCTTGCTTCATCTATAAGTACAGAGTCTACTTCATCTACTATTGCAAAATTTAATGGTCTTTGTACTCTATCTTCTTTTCTAACAACCATATTATCTCTTAAATAGTCAAAACCTATTTCATTATTAGTTGAATATAAGATATCAGCATTATATGCTGCTTGTTTTTCTTGTGGAGTTAATTCTCTTCCATTAACACCTACAGTTAATCCTAAAAAGTTAAAGATTTTACCCATCCATTCAGCATCACGTGCAGCAAGATATTCGTTTACTGTTACTATATGAACACCCTTACCATCTAATGCATTTAAATATGCAGGCATTACTTCTGTTAATGTTTTACCTTCACCAGTTTTCATTTCAGAGATATTACCAAAATGAATTGATATAGCTCCTAATAACTGAACATAGTATGGAAATTCACCAATAACTCTTTTAGAAGCTTCTCTTGCTACTGCATAAGCATCTACTAAAATATCATCTAATGTTTTACCATTCTTTAATTCTTTTTTAAATTCTTCAGTTTTATTTTGTAATTCCTTATCACTTAATTTTTCATATTCTTCTTTTTTAGCTTCTATTTTATCTGCTAATAAAGTAAATTTTTTCATTTCTTTATATTCATAATCAAATAATTTTTTTATTATTCCCATTTTAATCACCAAGAATATTATATCAAATTTAGCATACTAAAACAACAAAAAAGTACTCCTAAGAGTACTATAATCTATTGGTTTTTCTAATTCTATTATATAAATATATAAATGATATAACCATTACTAATCCAATAATTATTAATGGCACTAAATATACTATTCTATTTTTATAATAATCTGTGCTAATTTTAAAATTTATTTCTTTTTCTTTAGTATTTTCATCTAATGTCCAAGAATATATATTTCCTTCTTTTTGATCATAATTACTTGATAATATTTTATGTGTTGATTCTAAATTTATTTGAAACAAAGATATATCATAATTATTAACTTTATATATAGAATTATTCTTTAAATCCAAAGCATTCTTTGCTTCTACTTCTATATATTTATCTGTTTTATCATAACTAATATTATCAAATAATAAATGATATAAATTACTATTTACTATATAATCTTCAATAGATATATATTCTTCACTATATTTAATTTTTAATTTATTATTTGAAGATTTAATACTATATTTTTTATTATTAATTTTATTATTTTTAAATAAATCTAATGTCTTTTGTTTATTTTCTTCAGTTGATGGAATTTCAACATTTAATTCTTCTTTAATAGATAAATCATCATTAAACTTTAAATTATATGTTCCTGAACAACCAGTTAATAATATAACAAATAATAGAATAATAATCTTTTTTATATTTTTCATATTATTACCTCTCTAATATTATATATCTTGAACTAATACTTTTAATATCATCTAAACTATATAATTTGTCATTTGTATTAGAATCAATTACTTTACCATATCCCTCTGAATTTTCAGGACATATATATTTATAATCTTTATCATTTGGATTTAAAATACTAAAATTACCTTGTTTATCAACATCATAAATCACTATATATGATGCAGAACAAGAAACTGTTTTTTCTTTTGAACCTGCATTTATTTCCGCAAGTACTATTCCACCATTTCTAATATAATCTTTTAATTCAGTATAATTAATTTCTCTTTTACTTAAGTTATAATTATTATTAACTAAACTAATTAATTCATCTGTATTAACACCAGTTTCACAATCAAATATATTATTTTCAATAGATAAATTTAATATTTTAATTGGATCAATATTTTCATCATATAAAGAAGATACAATAATAGATAACGCAGTTATATTACTTCCATAATTCTTCATATAAGCATAATCATTATCGCAATATATCTTTTTATTACTTAAAGGTAATTTATTAATATTAAAATAATATATCTTTTGTTTATTACTTTTTGTATATATCTTATTAGTTACTATTCTTTCCACAGTATTTGCGGAATTTGATGAATATATATAATTTTTTGAATTCTTATTAGAATTAATACTAATTCCTGATATAGTTGAATTAACAATACATGGATTATTAATAAATCTTAATACTATAAAAGTAATTAGCAAAAGCAATTCAATATAATAAATATTATTCATGTGTTTTTTATCTAATTTATCACTAAATAGAATAAATAAACCTGGAACAATTATAAACATTAATATTTTTAAAACAAATAACAAAACTAAGATAACTGTTCTATCACACATAATAAAACCTCCTTCTTTATTTTACTTTAATGTATTTATCATCTTTCATTTTAAATACTTCAAATTTTGGTGTAGAATCTCCACCTTCATTCTTTCTTAAAATTATTTCATAATTTCTATCATTATCAAGATCAATAAAATTAAATACTTTCAAATCTTTCCTAGAAGGTGATTTTTTTTCAATTTTAAGTGTAGTTAGAATTTTATAATCTTCTTTTTGTTTTACAACAATGTATTCTTTAGCTATTTCTTCTGATTCATCGATAAAGAAAGAAAAGACTTTTTCTATATTACTATCTCTATTTAAATCAACATAATATTTATTACAGTTATAAATAGAAGTAATGTCTTTATTAATAACAATTGATAAACTATTTAAATCCGAATTAGTTACTTTTACGTTATTAAATTCTAAAATTTTTAAATTCAAATTACTGGAAGTCGCAACTAAATCACCTTCAAATAATAATCTGTTTTTATTATTATCAAAGGCATAATATGTTTTATAAAAATTTGCTTTATTTGAATTTAGATAAGCATTTATAAATTTATTATTAAAATATAATTTTACCTTTTTATTATTAATATTATAATTATCATTTTTTACTTTAATTTTATTATTTTCTATATATACTTTAGTAATATTTCCTAAATAAACCACCTTTTCTTTAGAAGAAATAAAATCGCAATAAATAGATATAATTATATATATAGCAATAATTAACAACATTATTATTCTTTTCTTTTTCATATTTTCTCCTTTGTTAAAACAATTTATAACTTTTCTATAACATAGAAATACCAAGGTGATTTAATGTATTCTTTTTCAAATACATGCTGACCATAAGGAGCCCATTCTGCTATTCCACTAAAACCATTTTCATGAGAACCGTTAGAATCAGCAACTCTATAACCTGAATGTTGATTACCACCAATGATTGTTACATAATGTCCACCACTAGTCCAAATGCTAACTCCATTATAAGTTATATCACTTTGAAAATCTGCAATTACGCATCCACCCTTTGCTAAAATACTATCTAAATAATTATAATCAATATCTCCTAATACATAAGTGGCTTTTAGACCTAATTCTGGATGCCATTCATTAAAATACTTAGTTATAGCATCTGATCTCAAATTGGGTTGTATTTCTCTATTATAATACTCTTTTGCAGTATTTACAGGATAATATGGAGAACTCTCAGTATCATTGCCACTATAATGTGAAGCAACAATTGATGTGGCCAAACTACCACATCCACCTGCTGCAACTGTTCCATCCCCGTGCCATGGTAATCCTCCCCATCTATCATCACCTTGGAACCAGTCAGTATGCCAATTAGTAACACTAACATTTCCAGACGATGAATTATTATTTGGTATATATGTTACTTCCCATCTATCTATTGTATAAGTTGTTTTTGTCTTACAAGTATAAAAGTCTCCATCTAATGAATAAGATGATAAATTAAAACTTAAAAGTATATTAACAACAACTGGTGTCATATATAAAAGAACAAACGCAATTACTCTTTTTGCTAAATTTTTCTTTGACTTAGTTAATTGTTCAGAAAATTCTTTTCCTCCACCACCAGTTACTATTTTAGCTAAATCAATTGAACCAAATATTATTAATAGAAAAGGAGCTAAAATATAAAATAAAGTCATTACAGCTTTTGTTAAATCTTTTAAAGTTGAACCAAATGTATTTTTACATATTGATTCATTGTCTTCTATTATTTTTCTTAATTCTGGTGAATTACAAGTATCTCCAATCTTATCATTATATTTAAAAATTTTTGATAATAGCAATGCTTTTCTAGTATTTAAGTCATTACATTGTCTTACAACATCATTATCATCTGTATTTTCACAAACTAAAGTATCTAATTCGTCATTTATATCATAATATTCACTTACTGAATCTAATAGTTTTGGGCATGAATAAACTTCCGCATGTACAAAATTCGGAATAAATAAAGTTAAAATAAAAAATGTAAATAGAATAACAATTTTATTATTTTTCATACCATTACCTCGAAATAATTATATCATTTTTTTTGCAAGAAAAAAAGTCTATAATAGACTTTTATCTAGTTTCAATTATTCCATAATTTCCACTTTTTCTCTTATATAAAATACATATTTCATTTGTATCTACATCTTTATATACGAAGAATGAATGACCAAGCATTTCCATTTCAATAATTGCTTCTTCTTCATCAATTGGTTTTAATTCTAATTTTTTTCTTTTTACTATTTTTTCTTCATCTTGAAATTCATCTTCAAGTATATAATCAAAATCTTCAATTATTTTCTTATTATTTTTTTTATTTATTTTATCTTTATTTTTTCTTACTTGTCTTTCTAATTTATCTACTACATTATCTATAGCAGCATATAAATCTTCATTAACACATTCGTTTCTTAAAGTAAAACTATTTGTTGGAATAGTAACCTCAATTTTTTGATTTCTTCCTTCTTTTTTTGTTACTACTGTTGCGGTTAGATTATCTGCACTAAAATACTTATTAAGTTTCTCTAATTTAGATTCAATATATTCCTTAATAGAATCAGTATTATTTCCTCTAATAATATATTGCATAATATCATCTCCTTTAATCTATTATACAATAAAAGCTGCTAAAAAGCAGCAGTTAATTCTCTTGTGTTTACAGGAATTACATTAGTAGCTTGTAAACCTTTATCAGTTTTTAGTAATTGAAAAGATACTTCTTGACCCTCTTGTAAAGTTCTGTATCCATCTATTTTAATAGCGGTATAATGAACAAATATATCTTCATTATTATTACCGTTTATAAAACCATATCCTTTCTCATTATTAAACCACTTTATTATACCTTTTGACATATTTTATTCCTCCTTCTTCATGTCCAATAAAATCATAACTCTAAATATTACTTTTTTATAAAATTATCAAACTAAAAATTTCGACAATTTTTTTATTTTATTTCTATTAATAATGTTTGAATAAAATAATCATTATCATAATCTGTTACTACTTCTAATTTTTTGTTTCTTCTTACAATATCTTTTACTAATCTAAGACCAAAACCATGTCCTTGTCCTTTAGTAGTATTAAAAGAATTTTTATCTAAAGAAATATTATCTAAATTATAACTATTAAGAATTTTAAATTCTATATATTTACTATCATTCTTAAAATCCATCAATATTTCTTTTTTATCAGTACTAGCTGCTGCTTCAATTGCGTTATCTAGAAAAACTCCAAGGATTAAACTTATATCTTTACACATACATACTTCTAAATTAAGTAATATATTTTTAAGTTCTTTTGAAACATAAATATCATATTTTATTCCATTTTTATTCATCTTAAAAATTTTATTATATAAAAGAACTTTTATTCCGCCTTGTGGTAATTTAGATAACTGTCTAACTTCAAAATTTTGACCAGTTTTATGATCATCTATAAGTGAATATAAATACTCTTCTAACTTTTCTTTATCATCAACATAACCTTTTAATACAATTAATTGATTATTATACTCATGATTCTTCTTCCCTTGATCAGTTATAATTTCTTCATACTCATTTACACATTTAAAAAGCTTAATAATATCACCTTTTAATTTAATATTTTTTAAGTAATAATATATTACAATAGTAAATAATAATATATTAAAGATGAAATAATACTTGCTGCTAAAATTAAATTTCATAAATGACTCCTTATTAATATTTTTAAATAAATTTTATTCTTATAAATACCACTCCCTATAGGTTTCTAATTCAAAATATTAGACTTAATTACTGATACAAAACAATACAATTAAAAAAAGAACTTAATTTAATTAAGTTCTTTTATCTTTTCATTTATTCTTTCTTTTATCTTTCTTATTCCAGCTACTGAATAATTATATTTAAATGATAATGATAAGTCAGTAACATTATCTATATAAAATTCTTTACAAATATTATATTTTTGACTATTCTTATCTACCACTTTTAAAATAGTATCATTAAATAAATCAATAGGCATACCTCTATATAATGTTTTATATGTTTTTTTAACCAATTTAGAAGTAAAATAAGAAAGACCCACTCCTAGTAATATAGGAACAAATATACTTATACCTAATGGTGTAGTTACTCTATTTAATATAAAATAAGTTAAATTAGAAACTACAAAGCATACTGCCATACTATTAAAATGAAATGCTTTACCAAATTTACTTTTTGAAAGCCAAAAGGATGTTAATATAAATATGCACTCAACAAAAGAATAATTTAATCTAGCAAATAATAAAATTAATAATACACTTAATACATTCCATATAAAACTAAAAGTTAAATAAAGAATAAATGTTAGTTTTTCTTCTTTGTTGTATTTTTTGAAATTTTTCAAATTACTTTGAAAGTTTTTTCGCAATTCTTGAAGCGATTTCTTTAAGTTTTGTTTCTTTTGCAAAAATGAACCAACTTCCGTTTGGTATATGCATACAGAATCAACTCCTTTCATAAAAGCTAATTTGTAAATAATTACAGTTAAAATCATGTAATCAAAATTTAAAATAAAATTTGTAATAAATCCATAATCATATTCAATTTTATATTTATATCTTGTGATATATGATACTAATTGAATCAAGAAACTAATTATATTATAGATTATAAATCTCTTGGTTAATTTCTTATATGATATAGTTTTATAAATTTTATTATAAATTATACATAGCAAAAATAGATAAACAAAATCTACTACAATAGATATATTACTTAAACCAAACCAATATTTGGAATTTTGGACTAAATATGATATTGGTAAGGTTAATAAAGTATATTTAACAGAATTTATAGAATCACAACTAATACTTACTACCACATACGTATAAAAAGTTAAAGTTATTAAATAATAAAAATCTAATAAATACCTATTTTCAAATAATTTATCTATTTCTACTAATATTGGATTATTTGAATCTATTCCAAAATAGTCTAATCCAACTATCTTTAGTATAGATATAATAACTAATACAAAAATATACACTTTTAAACTTGCTGATAAATATTTATTATAATCCTTGAACATATGTCCTCCACCAAAAAAAGAAGTTTAAACTTCTTATTTTTCTAACAACAATTATAAATATAATTATTTTTATGTCAATGATTAATTTAGTCTAAAAAGTCTATTTTTTGACAATTTTTTTATTTTGTTTACTTCTAGTTATTTTTTTGCTTTTAAAGTTTTCAACTTTTTCAATTAGTTTAGTTCTATCAAAAACAATATTTGTTGTTGCAACTATCCAAACAATTATAACAAGTAAAATAACATAAATAATTTGACCTAACTTAGGATTACCTAAAACATAAACAATTGACGCAATTGAGAATAATATTTGTATTAAGTAAATTATTAAAACTGTTTTTACTTGATTTCCTGCTCTTTTTAATATTTGATGATGAAAATGTTCTTTATCTGCTTTTGCAAATGATTCTCCTTTAAGTAATCTTCTTACAATTGCAAAGAATGTATCTAATATTGGAATAGCAAGAATTAATACAGGAACTAAAAATGAAGTTAATGTAACATTTTTGAATCCTAATAATGATATAACTGCTATCATATATCCCAAGAACATAGATCCACTATCACCCATAAATATCTTGGCTGGATGAAAATTATAAAGTAAGAATCCTAATGTTGCCCCTATCATTATTAATGATAAAGATGCATCTAATCCATTATATATTCCCATAATACTTATTATAAATGAAATAGTTATAAAGAATATTGTTGCAATTCCACCTGCTAATCCGTCTAATCCATCTATTAAATTTAAGCAATTAACTATTGAAATAATAAATAAAATTGTAATTGGTTTTGCTAAAAATCCAAAATTAATATATAAACCATAAGCTGATATATCTTGCATTATTACATTACCATAATAAACAACTATAATAGCTGCTACTAATTGACCAGAAAATTTAAATAAAGGTCTTACTGGATTAATATCATCTATCATACCTACTATTATTAAAACAAAACTTCCTATTAATATTGATATCATTTGTGGAGTTTGTGAACAAAATAACATATATCCTAATAAGAATCCCATAAATATAGCTAGTCCACCTAATCTTGGCATTGGTTCTTTATGGACTTTTCTTTCATTTGGTATATCTAATGCATTAACATGATTTGCTATTTTCATTACAACAGGCATTAATAATGCTACACATAAAAATACTACAAGTATTATTTTTAAATTATCTAAAATATTACTACTCATCTTATCACCTATATTTATTTTATCATAAAGAGTAAAAAAAAATAAGTACTATACTTATTTTTCTATCAAACTTAGATTAGAAAGCATTATTCCTGTTCCATCTGCAACACATGTTAAAGGAGATTCTGCAATTCTAACTGGTATTTTTAATTCATTATTAAGTAATTTATCAAGACCATCTAATAAAGCTCCTCCACCTGTTAAAACAATACCATTTTCTACTATGTCCGCAGCTAATTCTGGTAAAGTAGTTTCAAGCACGCATTTAGCTCCATCTATAATATCATATAAACTTCCTTCTAAAGCTTCATATACTTCACTTGATGTAATTGTCTTAGAACAAGGTAAACCTGTTTCAAGATTTCTTCCTTTAATTACTTTTTTTCTTTTTTTATCATCATTAAATGCTGAACCTATATCAATTTTAATATCTTCCGCCGTTCTTTCTCCAATTAATAGTTTATATTTTTCTTTAATATAATCAATTATTTTTTGATCAAAAACATTTCCTGCTACCTTTAATGATTTACTAGTTACTATATCACCTAAAGATAAAATAGCAATATCTGTTGTTCCTCCACCAATATCAATTACCATTGAACCATTTGGTTTTGAAATATCTAATCCTGCTCCTACTGCAGCAACTTTTGGTTCTTCTTCTATATATACTTTTTTAGCACCAGTTACTTCTGCTACTTCTTTTATAGCTTCTTTTTCAACATCAGTTATATTTGTAGGACAACAAATTAATATAGTTGGTTTTGAAAAAGCTGTTTTAGCTTCTACCTTTTTTATAAAATAATTTAACATAGCAACTGTTAATTCAAAATTAGCAATAACCCCATCTTTTAAAGGCTTAATTGCTAACACTTTCCCAGGTGTTCTACCTAGCATTTTATATGCTTCTTCACCAACTGCTAATACTTTTTTTGAATCAGCTTCTACTGCAACTACACTAGGTTCATTTAAAACAATACCTTCTCCTTTTACATGAATTAATATATTTGCTGTACCTAAATCTATTCCTATATCTTTTCCAAACATATTAACACCTATATTTCATTTGCTTTTTTATCAAAATAATTTTCTGGATTAACATATTTTCCATCTTTTATTAATTCAAATAATAAAGCATTTTTTAGATTTACATCTAAACTTATTTCTCCACTTTTACCTATTAAAGTTTCTTGAGTAATTCTATCACCTTTTTTTACATTAACACTTTTTAATCCTTCATAAGAACTTATTAAATTATTAGAATGTTTTATTTCAACAACGTATCCAAGTAAATCTTCTTTCTTAACTTCAATAACTTCTCCATCTAATATTGAGACAACATTAAATTCTTCATCGTTATTATATAAAATTCCTGAATTTTGCATATAAGTATCTTTATAATATATTATTGCATTATCAGTATTATTTTCTCCATCATAAAACTTTTTATATATATTAATTTTTTCGGCTTGATATGGTCTTATGATAACATCATCTTCATTTAAAACAGGTAAAGTATTTGAAACTATACTTTCATTAGAATAAGTATAATCAACTTTATCATTTACTTCTTCTGTTTGATTTTTACCTAAACTAATAATTGTAATAAATAATATTGATACTAAAAATGCACTAAATGTTGGTAAAACAAATCCTTTCAATCTTCTATTTTTCATTTTATTCACCTCATTAAAATTTTGGTTAATAAAATAAAAAATATACATTAAATTATAATTTTTTTATTTCGGTACCTTGATAATAGTATTTTAGTATTTCAATATAATTCTTTTTTTGTTTAGCAAGTCCATTAGATCCATATTGACTAAGTCCTACTCCATGACCAAAACCTCTTGTTTTAATAAGGATAGTAGATTCATTTTCTATAACATCAAAATCATTTGATCTTAAACCCAATAATTTTTGAAACTCTCTTCCTTTAAAAGTTACACCATTTACTTCTAAAGATAAAATTCTGTTTGAAGATGTTTTATTTATATTCGTTATTCTTAATAAATCATTATATTCTATTCCTAATTTAGAATAAAAATCTGTTTTACTTAAACTTGTTGATACTTCAAAATTTTGATTTTCTTCTTTATCTACATCACTAATAACAGGTTTTAAATATGGTAAATCTTTACCAAACACATTAACATTGTCTTCTGTATATCCATTACTTGTGGAAAAGAAAAAGGCATAAATATAATCATCATTATATGAAACATACTCACCCCTAGTATTTTCCACAGCATTTTTTATTTTGTTATAATAGTCATCATATTTATTTCCCCATTTTTCTTTTAATTCATCATTAGATTGATATACTTGATAATTTATATCATCAGTTACATCATATTCTCTATCCTTATTATTTTCCATTTGCTTTAAGGCATACGTTCTTGATGCGACTGCTTGCGCTTTTAGAGCTTCATCTTCAAAATATACAGGCATTTCTGAAGAAACTACTCCTATTAAATACTCTTCTAAATCAATATTTTCAATACTATTATCTTTTTTTAAGACCCTTATAGATACTTTCTTATTACATTCATTATGATTAAATCCTGAAAGAACTTTTACTATTTTATAATTAAAACAAATTCCACTAATAATAATTGGAATTAAAAAACTAAAAAGTAAAAAAAGAAGTAATTTTCTCATATAATCACCATTTAATTATATGTTAATTACTTCTTTCATATTCATTAATTTGATTAATTCTTTTTACATGTCTTGGTGCTTTTTTAAATTCTTCATTTATAAATGAACGAATAATTTTTACTGCTTTCCTTTTTGAAATTGCAGATGAAAATGCAACTATATTTGAATCATTATCATCCCTTGTTACTATTGCATCTTTTATAGAACTAACCCTTGCGCATCTAACACCTTTTACTTTATTACATGCTATTGAAATACCTATACCACTACCACAAATTGCTACACCAAAACAATTATTATTAGTTACATACTCTCCTAATTTAAAAGCATATATAGGATAATCTGTAGACTCGATACTATTAGTTCCTAAATCTACAAATTCTACATCTTTCATTTTATTTATTATATATTTTTTTAATTCAAATCCTCTATGATCAGAGGCAATAGCTACTTTCATATTATCACCAATTTTATTATACAAAAAAATTAGACATAAGTCTAATTATTTTTCTTCTTTATTTAATCCATATTTAGCATTAAATTTTTCAACATTACCTTTTTTAGAAGTTCTAACTTGTTTTCCAGTATAGAATGGATGACATTCAGAACATACTTCAACGTGAATTTCATTTTTAGTTGATTTTGTATCAAATGTTGCACCACAAGCACAAATTACTTTGCAATCTTGATATATTTCTTTATTTTCCTTTGCCATTATTATTCTCTCCTCTCGCCATAACTAAAAGTTATAGAATTTTTTAAAAATCTATTATATTATAACAACTTAAATTATTTATTGCAAGTAAAAGTTATATTTTTATTGTAATATAACATCTGCTCCTATATTACATAACTTTTCCACAATATTTTCATATCCTCTTAAAATATAATCTGCATTATTAATAGTTGTAGTTCCTTCAGCAATTAAAGCTGCAACTATTAATCCAGCACCAGCTCTTAAATCTGTTGCATTAACTTCTGTTCCTATTAATTTAGTTGGACCAATAATTGACGCTTTTTTACCATTAACATCAATCTTAGCTCCCATTTTTCCAAGTTCATATAAATTTAAAAATCTATTTTCCCAAATAGTTTCTTCAATAGTAGATTCACCCTTTGCTTTAGTCATTAATGAAGCTAAAACTTGTTGTAAATCTGTTGGAAAGCCAGGATAAACTAGTGTAATTATTTCTGTTGCTTTTATCTTTTTACTTTCTTTTATAACTAGATAATCTTTACCAACTTTTATATTAACATTCATTTCTTTTAATTTTTCAAGTAATGAATCAATATGTTCTGGAACTATATTATTAATTCTTAAATTACTAGCACAAGCTGCTCCTATAATTGCATATGTTCCTGCTTCTATTCTATCTGGTAAAACTCTATGTTCACAAGATCCTAGATGTTCTACACCATTTATAGTAATAACATTTGTTCCTGCACCCTTTATATCTGCTCCCATTTTATTTAATAACTCAGCTATATTAGGTATTTCAGGTTCCTTTGCAGCATTTTTTATTACAGTTTTACCTTTTGCTCTAACTGCAGCAAGCATAATATTAATAGTAGCACCTACTGATGCAAAATCTAAATAAATATCTGTTCCTACTAGTTTATCAGCATCTATAATAATATTTTCTTCATCACCTGTTATCTTTGCACCTAAAGCTTTAAATCCTTTTAAATGTAAATCTATAGGTCTTTTACCAATTGAACATCCTCCAGGAAAACTCATTTCAACATGTTTATATTTTCCAAGCATTGCACCCATAAAATAATATGAAGCTCTTAATTTTTTAGCTAAATCTGCATGTATTGGTTTATTACTAATTTCACTTGAGTATATAGTAATTTTATTATCATTTGTTCTATCTATTTTGGCGTCTAAATATAATAATATTTCTTCTAAAGCGTCAACATCTGAAATATTTGGAACATTAGTTAAAACAACTTTTTCATCACTTAATAAAGCAGCTGGAATTAAAGCTACTGCACTATTTTTTGCTCCACTAATATTTACTTCTCCTTCTAATAAATTTTGACCTTTAATAATTAATTTACGCATATAAACCTCCAATTTATTACATATTATGACAATAAGTTCATATATATAACCTTATTTTATCATAAAGAATCTAGAAAAAAAAGAGATTATATTATATAACCTCTTTTATCTCTTATTATTGTTCTTTTTTATATTGTTTAGACATACTATTACTATATTCTTTGATACTTTCAATAGTATTAATTGTTTTTGCTTCTGCACTACAAGTCATTTTATCATATTTATAATAAGCCATTGTAGTTAAATAATGAGCATAACTTAAAACTAATCTTAATTGATCGTTAGATAATCCATAATTATTAATTATTTCTTGTTCTTCAGGAGTATATGCTAAGGAACCCTTTTCACTATCTTCTAGAATAGCATCAACAGCTTGTCCATTAAGCATACCTTCTTGAACTAATGTTAAAATATCATTTTTTAAGAATCTTTCTTCACTTGTTGGATTTATTTTAATATTCTTATCAATTCCTTCATAACCTTCTAAATAAATAGTTTTTGGATTAGCTATAGCTGCTAAATAAAGAACTCTTAATTTTGAATCAGCTAATAAATATTTTTGACCATTTTTTCTTACTTTTCCAAGATTATCACTATTAGTATTATAATCATCTATTTCCATTTTTTTAACAAATGAGTTAATTGTTTCTTTATCAATTTTATTATTAGTATTCATTTCTTCTATAACATGATTTCTTAATTCTTCAAATTCCTTAATTTTTTCAGCTGTTGCAATACCACCAGAAATATTTTTATCAATTAGAGGTACAATAGTTGGATGAGTTTTAATATCCCAACTATTATCTATTTGTTTTCCAATTTCTTCATCCATTTCAATTGTATTAATATTATCCATTGATTGAAGAACTGAAGTATTAACAAGCATTTGATTTAAATTTGAATAAGCATTGTGAACTCTTTCTTCATCTACTAATAAGTTTCCATCTTCATCTTGATATTTATCATTAATTATAAATATAACGTCTCTTAAATCATCCTTACTCATACCTACTTCATTATAGAAATCCATATAATCACTATAGTTTTCATCTAAAACTTTTTCAATAGAAGCATTATCATTTATATTTAATTCTTCACTAGTAACTATTTCAGTTGAATATTCAGTTGAAACTTCAGTAGATTTTGATGCACTTGTATCTTCTTTAACTGCTAAATCATTTCTAACTTTATTACTATTACATCCTGTAAGTCCTAATGCTAAAGCTAGACCTACAATACTTAATTTTGATTTATTTATATCTATTTTAAATCTTTCCATTGTTTAAGCCCCCTTAATTACATACCATACTTAATACTGTATGTTTTACCATTTGATTCTATACTTGATGGTAATTCTTCAGTATAATCTTCTTCTACATTATCAAATGATGGTAATTCATAATTATTATCTTCATAATAAATGTTTTCTATTTCTGTAAAATCAGTAACTGTATAATTTTCAATTTTACTATCTTCTATGTAAGATGCTTCATCTACATTATCAAGTGATGGTAAATCAAATGTATTATCTTCAATTACTTCATATTCTCTTATTGAATCACAAGAATCTTTATTAATTACATCATAAGTTTTTTCATCATTTCCTTCAACTACACTAATTGGAGGTAATTCTTCAGTATTTTTTTCTTCTACAACTGTATCTTTTTTATCGATATCTTCTTTATCATATTCCTTTTCACCAGTATTATTATTAGGAATTTCATGAGTAATTTCATTATTTCCTTCTACATTAGTGATTGGAGGTAATTTTTCTGTATTAGTTTCTTCAACATAAGTATCTTTTTTATTATTTTCTTTTGTATTATCAATTATAGTTACAGATGGTTCAATAGGTAATTTTCCATCAGTATTAACTTCTACATTTTCTTTTAAAATCTTTTCAACAGGTTTTCCTGTATATCCAGTCACAGTTCTTGTTTTATCTGAATTATCAGTAGTTATAGTTGTTTCATCTTTTGGTTTTAATCCTTTTTTTGTCTTATTAACATTATTATTAGAAACATCATCTTTTTTCTTTTCAGTTGTATTTTCTTTTTGATCTTTATTTATATTCTTAGAATTTTTAAAATCTTTATTAGTTTCTTTATTATTAATACTATTAGTATTATTATCATAAGTAGCATTATTATTTATAGTTTCTTCATCATTATATTCTTTTACTACTCCATCAATACGTTTATCTTTATTTTTACCCTTATTAATAACACAACTAAATAAAGAAATTCCAAGAGCAGTTCCTAAACCAAGAATTCCTATTGTTTTTAAACCCTTTTTTAAAGTTAATTTTCTTTTATTATTAGCAGCTTTATAATTACCTTCAAGAATTGCATTTATTTTTTCATCATTATTCATATAAGTTTTCTTTTCTTTTAATAAATTCTTATATGCATTATATTCTTCATAAGTATTACATTCTTTTAATGATTCTTTAATTTCATTCATATTAAAATTATTAATAAATTTTCTTTGACTATCTAATAATTCTGCTAATTCCTTTAATCTTTTACCATTGGCAATTTCATCCTTTGATAATTCTTCAATTTCTAATAGGATTGAGTCATATTTTCTAATCTTCATAATATATCCCCCTTTGAATAAACGAGTCATATATTAACACAACATGCTATATTTGTCAAATTTTACAAATCATTTTGGATATCCAACAAACATGCTTCCATAACATCTAATTCCTCCTATCCCATCAGGACCGCATTTTGTCTTATTTAAAGTCTTTATTAAATCTATTTCCTTGGTATTTTCTGTTAACGCAATTACAGACGCAATTATAGCTGGATCTAGTGCATGAATATTTATTCTTTTAGGACTTGAAGCAAAATTTGCACCCGATTTTATTAATTTTTCAAAATCAGATTGACATGCTCCTGCTATTATTTTTAATTTTTCATAAGACTTTTCATATTTTCTTGCTTCTTTAATAGCATCCGAAAAATAATTACTATTCATATATCCCTTTTTATTCTTATAAAAAACATCGTGTCCAGTTATAACAACAATATCTGGTTTAATATCTTTTAAAAATATACTTATTCTCTTTGATAAATCTTCTTCTTGTTCTAATACACCATATGCTTCTAAACCAACTTTTTTATAAAATTTTAAGCATCTTCTTAAATAATCTTCATCAGCATCTATATGTAATATTTTTCCAGGTAAATAAAAAAATTCTTCCTTATTTATATCTGTATTACTAATAATTCTATTTGCTAAATCCTCATCTTCCAATCTATCTTCTTTTATTTCTAGCTTTAAATCTTCTTCATAAGAAGTTGCTAGTAATCTTATATTAACTCCTGATAAATAATATATATTATTTCTTATATCAATAACTTTAAAAATATAATCATTATTGTACTTATTTCTAGATACAAAATCTCCCTTTTTTATCATAATATCACCAATATATTATATGTATAAAAAAAGAAGATGTTTAATCTTCTTCATAATTATTACTAATAAATATAAAATCATCTATTGTTAAAGCTTCTGCTCTAACTGTTAAATCTTTTCCAATTTTATTTAAAATTATATTAATTTTATCTAAGTCATATCCTTTTAAATTATTTCTAAGATTCTTTCTCTTAAATTTAAAAGAATCTCTAACAATCTTGAAAAATAATTCTTCATTATTTGCTTTATACTTATTTACTCTTTTAAATTCTATTATTGCACTATCTACATTTGGTTTTGGTACAAATGAATTTCTAGATACATCCATTAATTTTCTTATTTCAAAATAATAATTTAAAAATATAGTTAATGAATTATACTCTTTTGAATTAGGTTTAGCATTAAATCTATCTCCAACTTCTTTTTGAACCATAACTACTATTTTTTCTATAGGTAACTTATCTTCTATTAACTTAGTAATTATTGGTGTTGTTATGTAATATGGTAAATTTGCAATTACATATAATTTTTTAAAATCATATTTTTTTATATCATCAATTGGATTAGTTTTTAAAAAATCATTATATATTATTTCCACATTATCTTTATCTTTTAATTGTTCATCTATTATATCTTTTAAAGTTTCATCTATTTCATAACCTAGTACATTTTTAGAAGTTTCACTCAAATAATAAGTTAAATATGCTGCTCCTATCCCTATTTCTATAACTAATGTATCTTTATCTACTTCTGATTTAGTAATTATATTTCTTAATATATTTTCATCTTTTAAAAAATTTTGACCAAATTTTTTCTTAAAATTATAATCTTTTATTAATTCTTGATTCATATTCTAAATAACTCCTTAGCATTATTAGTTGTAACTTTTATTACTTCTTCTTTACTTATTTCTTTAATATCTGATATTTTTTCCACAATATATTTTAAATTAAGAGGACTATTTTGTTTACCTCTATTTGGCTCAGGTGATAGATAAGGACTATCTGTTTCAATTAGTATATCTTTTAAATCTATGTTTTTAATAATTTCTATTCCTTTTTTATTATTCTTATATGTAATTGGTCCATCTACTCCAATTTTAAAACCTAGTTTTATAAATTCTTTTGCCATTTCTAAACTTCCTGAAAAACAATGTAATGATCCTTTTCTAACATTACTTTCTTTTAATATATCATATACATCTTGAATAGATTCTCTTGCATGCACTATAACAGGTAAATCATATTTTTTTGCAAGTTCTAATTGCTTTTTAAAAAATGTAATTTGTTTTTCTTTATTATCTTTAGTCCAATAATAATCCAAACCTATTTCACCAAGTGCAACTACTTTTTCTTTTTTTATTAAATCTTCAAGAAGAACTAAATCTTTTTCAATTGCCTTATCTATACTATCATAATTTATACCAATTGAAGCATATACATTATTATATTTCTTTGATAAATCAATTATTTCTTTACTTGATTCAATATCAACTGCATTAATTATCATTGAAATAGAATTTCTATTACATTCTTCAATTATTTCTATATAATTATTCATTTCTTCTTTATATACATGACAATGAGTATCTAACATTTTTCTTCACCTAAAAAGATTATACCATAATTAGTATAATCTTTTAATTATTAATTAGTAGAACCAAATCCACCTTTTCTTTCACCGCTTGCCTCATCATCATCTGTTAATAAGAATTTTTGAAAAATACCTTGTGCATATTTTCCACCTTTTTCTACTTTAAAAACTTTTTCCCCTTCATTTTTTAAAGCAATAAACATATG
Source organism: Bacilli bacterium (assembly GCA_017418945.1). Lineage (GTDB taxonomy): Bacteria > Bacillota_I > Bacilli_A > RF39 > UBA660 > RUG13038. Next base: position 43,933 of record JAFOMI010000005.1, on the reverse strand, counting down.
TCCTTCATTATCAGGATTATTGTAATAATCTGAATCAATAATTCCTACTTGATTACATAATCTAATATTATATTTAAATCCCATACTACTTCTTACTAATATAGCTAAATATTCATCTTCATTCATACATACTTTAATTCCAGATGGAACTTTAATTGTTTCTCCTGGATTTAATTCAAAATCAAATGGACTTATAAAATCATATCCTGCTGAATGTTTAGTTGATCTTTCTGGTAATTTAATATCCTCATAATCACATTTATCTTTTAGAACTTTTTCAAATTCTGCTTCACTTATTCTTTCAAATTTTCTCATAATTACCTCCTATATTATATATGTATTATATCATATAACATAAAAAAAGAGATGAAATTATTTCATCTCTTTTATAATATAATCAAGTAAATCTGTTATGTAATAAATGAAATGATTATCTAATCCACTTAATAATAATTTAATAAATAATCTATCATTTTTATAATTAAATCTAAATTTATCAGTTAAATTAGACGCATACACAAATAAATCTGATACATCTAATTTGTCTATTATATCTTTATTCAATGAAAACTCTACATATAAGTTATTTTGATTTACATCATTTATATGTAGTGATTTAGCTTGTTTTTCAAACCATTCACTATACATATAAACAATAACATCATCTTTTAATTTACCAAATCTATCTTCTAATTCAGATTTAACTTCTTCTATTTTTTCTTTTGAATCAATCTTATTAATTAGTTTATGAATCTCAATTTTTAAAGAATCATTATTAACATAATTACTTGAAATATGTGTAGATACTTCTATTAATGGTTTTTCATTTTCTATTTCTTCTTCCTTAACTTCCATACCCTTTAATCTACTTACTTCATCATTAAGTATTTTAACATATAGATCGTATCCAACAGAATCTATAAATCCTGCTTGTTCTGAACCCAAAATATCACCAGCACCTCTAATTGATAAATCTCTCATTGCAATAGAAAAACCACTTCCAAGTTCAGTAAATTCTTTTATTGCATTTAATCTTTTTACCGCATTATCATTTAATACCTTTGATTTACCATACATTAAATATGCATACGCTATTTTATTACTTCTTCCAACTCTACCTCTAATTTGATAAAGTTGTGATAAACCAAATCTATCTGCATCATATATAATTAAAGTATTTACATTTGGTATATCTATTCCTGTTTCAATAATTGTTGTACATAATAAAATGTTAAATTCATTTTTTATAAAGCTATTCATTACATCTTCTATTTCTTCTTTTGACATTTGACCATGTGCAATTCTAATATCCGCTTCTGGAATAAGATTCATTAATTCTATTCTTTTTTCCTCAATGTGTTCAACTCTATTATAAAGAATAAATACTTGTCCATTTCTAGACATTTCTTTATATATAGCATCTTTAATTAATGCATTACTTTCTTCAACTACATAAGTTTGAACAGGATATCTTGATGCTGGTGGAGTTTCAATAAGTGCTAAATCTCTTATTCCTACTAAAGACATTTGAAGAGTTCTAGGTATTGGTGTTGCCGATAAAGTTAATACATCAATATTTGCCTTATATTCCTTTATTCTTTCTTTATGTGTAACTCCAAATCTTTGTTCTTCATCTATAACAAGTAAGCCTAAATCTTTAAATTTAATTTTAGGATTTAATAATTTATGAGTACCTATTACTAAATCTATTTTACCTTCTTCTAATCTATGACATATTTCACTTACTCTTCTTGGTGAAGTATATCTATTTAATAAAGCAATTTCTATTCCAAAATTTTTAAATCTTTCTAATGCATTTGAATATTGTTGATTAGAAAGAATAGTAGTAGGACATAAGTATGCAACTTGTTTTCCACTATCAATAGCTTTAAATATTGCTCTAAAGGCAACCTCTGTTTTTCCATAACCTACATCACCACAAAGAAGCATGTCCATAGGAACTTTTGATTCCATTGCTTGTTTTATCTTTTCTATAGATATATATTGATCTTTTGTTAAGTTATATGAAAATTCATTATCAAAATCCCTTTGAAGTTCATCATCTTTCTTAAAAGCAAATCCTTCTTTTAAACTTCTTTCGGCAGAAATTTTTAATAATTTTTCTGCAATATCCTTTACTTTATTCTTAATTCTTAATTTAGTCTTCTTCCAATCAGAACCACCTAGTTTATTTAATTTAGGCATTGCTCCTTCTTTACTAGAATATTTACTAAGTAAATCTATTTTTTCTACAGGAATAAATAATTTTCCATTATCTTGATAAATAATTTCTAAATAATCCTTTTTATTACCATTTTTTACAAGAGTTTTAATTCCATTATATATACCAACACCATGATTTAAATGGACTACATAATCTCCTACAGTTAAATTATTTAAATCTTTAATTTTTGTTCCTGCTTTATATTTATTCTTATAGTTAACATTTTTATATTTTTGACCAAATAATTCATTTTCAGTAATAAAAATAAAGTCATTAACTTCAAATCCCTCATCATAGTCTTCTTTTATAATATTTAATTCATTTATCTTTATATCATTAATATTTGTAATTACAGATTTTATATTTAAAAACTTTTGAACATTTTCAATCTTTTTATCTGAATTTAAACAAATAATAACTGTTTTCTTTTTAAATAATGATGAATTAATAAACTCATTAATTAATTCAATATTTGATTTAAAGTTATTTATATTTTTAGCACCAATATTATATATTTTATCTAACTTTTTTTCATTTAATAAGTTATCCACAGTTAAAAGATAGATAATATCCTTAACATTTATTTCTTCTAAATTAAACATATAATTTGTATCTAAAGAATCATTTAATGTCTTATCGTATTCGAATATTTCATTTCTTAAACTTACATATGAATTCTTTAATTGATTATAATCCTTTACTATAGTAATTGGATTATCTAAATAATCAATAATTGAACAAACAGAATCTGTTACTAATGGTAAATACTTTTGTTTATTCTCTATATCTATATTTTTTTCATTAATAAACTCAGTATTTGAACTAATTATAATCTCACTTATTTCTTTTAATGATCTTTGCGAAGAAGAATCAAAATATCTTATAGAATCTATTTCATCTCCCCAAAATTCTAATCTTACTGGATTATCTTCTCTTGTAGGAAAAATATCTAAAACAAACCCTCTTGATGCAAATTCACCTGTATTAGTAACAGTAGTTTCCATTTTATAACCAAGTGAAATAAGTTTAGATGTTAATTCATCTTTATTTACTATGTCACCCTTTTTTATATTTATAATATTAGTTTTCCACAGTTTTTTATTAGGAAGATATCTTAGTAATCCCATTAAATTTGTAATTACTATATTATTTTTTCCACCAGATAATTCATTTAATGTATTTAATCTTATTGATAATAAATCAGGTGATATTGCTAATGCTTCACTTGTTAAAAAATCATCCATTGGAAATAAATAACAATTACTATTAACTTTTGATAAAGATTGATAAATTATATTTGCTTCATATAATGAATTAGTAACAAGTAATATATCTCTATTTGATTTTTTATTTATATTTGAAACGCAAAAAGAAATTAACTCATTTGTTAATCCTGTAATACCAATATTATTAAATTCATTAATTTCTAATAGCTTTTCAATCATATTATCATCTCTTATTATATTTTCCCATTAATAAATCAAAATTCATAACAAAAAAATCTTCTATGATATTTAAACAAATATCATATGATTTATCAAGTATTTCTTTTTCTTCTTTATTAAATTTTCCTAAAACATAATCTTTTGTATCTATTAATTTATTATTAGATATACCCACTTTTAGTCTTTTAAATCTATTAGTTCCCAATTTATTTTCTATATCTTTAATTCCATTATGTCCTCCAGAAGATGACTTTTCTTTTAATTTTATCTTTCCAACTGGCATATCTAAATCATCTTGAATAACAAGAATATCATCCACTTTAATCTTATAAAAATCTATAACTTTTCTAACTGAATCACCACTTAAATTCATATAAGTAAGCGGCTCAAGTAATATTGCATCTTCTCCATTTATATTGATTTTAGTGAATCTTCCATTAAATTTTTCTTTATCTAATTTATAATTATTCTTTTTAATATATTTATCAATTATATTAAATCCGATATTATGTCTTGTATTTTCATATTCCTTTCCTGGATTACCAAGACCCACAATTAATCTCATTTTTTCACCTCTAAATACATTTTGTATACTTCATTTTTTGGCATATTATGGAGTTTTGATACTTCTTTAATTGCATCTATATCTCTCATACCTTTATTAACAAGCATATTTATATGATCTATTATATCTATATCATCATAGTTTTCTTCGTCTTTATTTCCATCTAAAATTATAACAAATTCACCCTTAGGTTCTTCTAATTCTTTTATTACTTCTTCTATAGTTCCTCTATAAACTTCTTCATGTTTCTTACTTATTTCTCTTGAAATACTAACATTTCTATTACCCATTATTTCTTTAATTAATTCTAAAGTTTCTATAATTCTAAATGGTGATTCATAAAAGATAATTGTATATTTTAATAGTTTTAATTCTTCTAATTCCTTCTTCTTAGCACTTTTTTTACTATTTAAAAAACCATAAAACAAGAAATTATTTGGGTTAAGTCCACTATTAACTAAGGCAGGTGTAAATGCAGTCGCACCTGGTAAACATACAACATTGTAACCAGATTTAATTACTTTAAAAACTGATACATATCCAGGATCACTAATACATGGAGTTCCTCTATCTGTAATAATTGACACATCAAAACCTTGATTTAAATAATCAAGTACTTTAAGATACGCATCATCTTCATTAAATTTATGACATGGTATTAATTTTTTCTTAATATCAAAATAATCTAATAATTTTTTTGATTCTCTAGTATCTTCTGAAAAAATAACTTCAGAATTATTTAAAGTTTCAACTCCTCTATATGTCATATCACTAAGATTGCCAATAGGAGTTGGTACTAAATATAAAGTTGGATTTCCATTATAACTTTTTTGACTCATTTTTTCACCTCTCTTATCTTATTATTATAACATAAGTAATATATTATCATTTTAATATTAAAAATATTTACATTTTATTCTGTAAATATTTTTTTTATTTCATCTCTATATTCTCCATTATCATCATGTATTATTAATGGTTCAATTACTTTAATAGCATTATTACCATTCTTTGTTCCCTCAATTAATATCATATTACTTTCAGTTTTTTCTTTTGGATAAATAAATTGTATTTTTTTAGGAGAAATATTATATTTTTGCATTAAAACAATTATATCAGTTAGTCTTTCTGGTCTATGAACTAATACTAAACTGCCATTATTCTTTAAAAGTTTTCTTGCAATTATAATTATATCTTCTAATTTTATTTCTATTTCATGTCTTGCAATTGATTTTACTTTATTATCATTCTTTTTTGTCTTTTCATTTATTTTAAAATATGGTGGATTACATGTTATTAAATCAAAAGTATCTGTATCATACTTTTTTGTTAATTCTTTGGCATCCATATTTAAAAGCTCAATTTGATTACTTAAATTATTTATTTCTATAGATTCTTTCCCTAATTCATATATTTCTTTTTGTAATTCAACTGCTATTATTTTACTATTAACTTTTTTTGATAATAATAAAGGAATAGGACAATTTCCAGAACATATATCTATTATTTTCATATTTTTCTTTAAATTTAAAAAATTATATAAAAGTACAGAATCTAATGAAAAGTTAAAATAATCTGTATCTTGAACAATTTTCATATTATATCCTAATAAATCATTAATTACTTTCATTGTGGAAAACTTCAATAATTTCTTTTTCTTTAGTCTCTATTTTATAAGATTTTCTAAATATATCAACAGAAATTACTTTTCCTTTCTTACCATCTTTTTCAACAATTTGTCCTATTGATGGATATTTTTTTCTTTCTTCTAAATATGTTTCATCTTCATATTCTAAGCAGCATAATAAACGATTACATGCTCCATTAATTTTAGTTGGATTTAAAGATATATTTTGATTTTTTGCCATATTGATTGTTATATTATTAAATGAATATAAGAATTTAGAACAACATAAAGGTCTTCCACAAGGACCAAGTCCTCCAACTTCTTTTGCTTTATCTCTTGGACCTATTTGTCTTAATTCAATTCTTACTTTATAAATTGCGGCTAATTGCTTTGCTAATTCTCTAAAATCAACTCTATCATTAGATATATACGTAAAATATAATTGTGTTCTTTCAAAATTATAAGCTGCATCAATTAATTTCATATCAAGTCCATTTTTTTCAATTAATTCTTTACATTTTTCAAATGCTTTTTTAGAATCTTTTATATTATTTTTATGATCATTATAATCTTGTTTTGTACTTACTCTTATTACATTTTTCATTGATGAAGGATCTATATTTTTATTTAAAGTTGTTAGTTCAACAACATATCCAAATTGTAATCCTCTTTCTGTTTCAACAATAACTGTTAAACCTTCTCTTAATTTTAAATTATTTGGTAAAAAATAATATTTTCTTCCATTTTTATTAAATGTAACTCCAACTACATCAATATTTGCCATAATTACACCTCACTATACTTAATAATAAAGTCATCCATTAACATTTTTAAATTCATATTTGTATCAAGTTTTAATTTTGTTTCTTCTATTATTTTTAATTTTTCTATTAATTCTTCTATTTTATTATTATTTGTAAATTCGCAAATTTGATTTTGATATTTATTCATATATACTAATTCTCTAGAAAGAGTATAATTTAATGAATCATAATAAAAATATAACATAAAATTGAACATAATAATAAAATAATCTTTTGTTTTAAATACATCAAATATTGAATCTTTAAAATGTATAAATTCCTTAATTTTTATTTTATCAATTTGAGTAATAAAATCTATAGTTTTATCTAATAGATAATTAAAATCATCTTTACTTGTTTCACTATCATCAATATTTGTTTTATAGTATAAAAATAATGAATCTAATTTATTTTCATCAACCTGCTTTTTGTTATTAAATACTAAATTTTGACATCTTGATTTAATAGTAGGTAAAACTTTAGAAACATTATCAGTTAATAATATTGCCACTATATTATCGTTAGGTTCTTCTAAGAATTTTAATATTGTATTTGCAGAAGATGAATGCAGTAAGTCTGCTCCATTAATTATGTAAACTAATTTTTCTCCTAATGTTGGTTTAACTTGAAATGATTGTTGTAATTCTAAAAGTTGTTCTTTCTTAATAACATTATTAACAGGATTAATTATTTTTAATTCTGGATAACTATTATTATCTATCATATTACATATATTAGAATCATAATTAGGTGTTATAAGTTTTTTAGAAAAAGATATAGAATAATCAAGCAAAAAAGACTTATCATTTGATATTAATAGATAAGCTTGAACTAATTTATTATTATTAAAACTATTTAATAGTAATTTTGTTACTATTGGTTGATCATCCATATATTTTTCTAACATATAATCCCTCTATCTAAAAATTAATTAAATAAAATAATATTAATCCTATAAAACCTGGAATACCAAGTACATATGTAATTGCAATAGTATATATATTTATAGGTATTGGTATATTATATTGACTCATAAATATATTATAAGAATATAATAAACCAATACTAACTGAAACTTTCTTAATTATTTTAAATAATAATTTCATAATATCACCTATTATATAATACTATTAATAATTATAAATTATGATACTTTATTTCTACCTTCTAAGGCTCTTTGAATAGTTAGAGAATCTAAATATTCCATATCAGCACCTACTGGAATACCAGCAGCAATTTTTGATACAGAAACATCAGTTCCTTCTAATAATTTAGTAATATATAATGAAGTAGTTTCACCTTCCATACTCATATTAAGAGCTAATATTACTTCTTTTATATTTTCCTTTTTTATTCTTTGTATTAATTGATTAATTTTTATATCTTCTGGATTAATTCCTTCAAGTGGTGATATTAATCCTTCTAAAACATGATATTTTCCTTTAAAAGCATTTGATTTTTCAAACAAAATTAGATCTTTTGTGTTTTCCACAACACAAATAGTGGATAAATCTCTATTATCATCATTACAAATATCACAAATATCACTATCTTCAGTTAAATTATTGCAAATAGAACATTTTTTAATATTCTTCTTAACATTTTTAATAGCTTCAGAAAACTTAATTGCATCATCTTCATTAAACTTTAACACTGCATAGCTTAATCTTTCTGCATTTTTTTCTCCAATTCCAGGTAAGTTTTTAAAGCATTCAATTAACTCAGTTAAACTTTTTGGATATTTCATATTAGAATAAACCAGGCATCATATTTGCATATTTACCTAATTTGTTTTCCATAGTTTTATCTACTTGATTTATACAATCATTAATAGATATTAGAATCATGTCTTCTAATGCTTCAATATCATCTTTTTCTATATCTTTATTTATAGTAATCTTTTTAACCTTTTTATTTCCATCCATTTCTACTTCTACTAATTCTTGTTTTGAAGTAAAAATCATATTTGAAACTTCTTCTTGCGATTTTTTCATATCTTTTTGCATTTTTTGTGCTTGTTGCATTAATTGATTTATATTCATTTTTATTCTCCTATCTCTAATAAATCAGCAAATTCATTATTTTCTGATTTATCTTTATCTTTAATTTTTTCAAAAATATTTTTTTCATCTAATTCTTCAATATTTTCTTTATTTTTTATTTTTTTAATATATATAGCTCTTTCACTATCCCATTCAGAATCTAAGTAAAAACATACTTTTAATTCTTTAGAAATTTTATTAATAAATAATTTTTCAATATCAAAGAAATTATCATATAATTCGTTAAGTATATTTTCATTAGATGCTGTTATTATTATACCATCTTTAGAACCAGCCTTAATAGAGCAATCTAATAATAAATTATATATTTTTCTCTCATCTAAATTATCTAAACTTCCTTCTAATTGGTCAAAGAATTCTATATATTCTTTTAACGATTCTCTATCTGCAATTCTTAAAATATTATTTAATCTTATTTTCATTAATTCTTTATAATCATAATAATTATTTGACTGATTAGGATTTAATTTTTCTTTGTTTTCTTCAATCTTTTCTTCAGCAATTTTAATTTGTATATTATCTTGTTTTAATTCAGTTTTCTTTAATTCATTAGAAACTTCCTTAGTTTCAGTAATACGAACATTTGTTTTATTTAACAAATCTAACATTTTTATTATTAATAAATCAAAATATATTTTCTTTTCTTTAACATTTCTTATATAGTTTATATAATCTGATATTAAATATATTATATTAATGATATTATCTTTTCCTATTTTACTTACAATTTCGTTTCTCTTATTAATTTGATGATCCAATAATAAATCCTTTAAATATTTAATTATATCTTCACAAAAAAATTGATAATCCTTACCATCTTCATCAATTTTATTACTAAAATTAAAAACAGAATTAATATCGTTATCACATATATAATCTATAAATTTATTTATTTGTTCTGTACTTAATCTTCCATTCAATAATAAGACATCTTCTTTTTTAATATTTCCATTAGTATAAGAATTTAATTGATCTAATAAACCTATTGCATCTCTTAATCCTCCATTTGAATCAATACATATTTGTTCAATCGCAGAATCTTCTATTTCAATATTTTCTTCATTAGAAATATATTTTATTTTTTCTTTCATTAAGTTTGAAGGAATAGGTTTAAATTCAAAGCATTGACATCTTGAAAGAATTGTTAATGGAACTTTTTGAGGCTCTGTTGTAGCTAAAATAAATATTACATGTTTTGGTGGTTCTTCTAATGTTTTTAAAAGTGCATTAAAAGCTCCTGATGATAACATATGTACCTCGTCAATAATATAAACTTTATATTTTGAAAATGTTGGCATTAGAGTAACATGAGTTTTTATTTCACGAATTTCATCCACTCCATTATTAGAAGCAGCATCCATTTCAATTATATCTACATTTTCATTATTATTTGATAATTTACAAATTTCACACTTTTCACACGAATTACCATCAATTGGATGTTCACAATTAATTGTTTTTGCAAATATCTTTGCAATACTTGTTTTACCAGTACCACGAGGTCCAACAAACATATAAGCATGAGTTAATTTGTTATAATTAATTGTATTTTTTAATGTTTGAACCACTATTTTTTGTCCACATACATCATTAAATGTTTTAGGTCTATATTTTCTATATAATGCTTGGTATAACATATACATTTTCCTTTCATGTTAATTATATCACATTTTGTTTAAAATTCTATATAAATAAAGGGTTTCTGGACTATTTTTTTATAAAAAAACAGTAATGTTTCACGTGAAACATTACTATCTAATTCATAAAAAATATTTCCCGGGAAATATTTTTTGGTATTTTTTAAATAAAATTTTCGCATTTAAATTTTATAAAATTTATAAAATATAATTAATACTATGTTTTGCTCTTTTATGAAACATTGATTGATATCGTATTGTATGTTTCACGTGAAACATTAAATTAAAATAAAACTATGTTTCACGTGGAACATTAAAACTAAATGAAACCATGTTTCACGTGAAACATTATCTTTTTGATTGAAAAAATGATTTTAATAAAGTGGAAAATATAATATTTTCTTTATAAAAATATATAGGATCATTTTCTGTTTTATTTAAATTTTGTTTTGAATAATAAACTATATTTTTAATTCTAGTTTTTTTTATAATTGATTTACACATATCACATGGTTCTAATGTTACATATAAAATACAATCATTTAATCTCCAATTTTTTAATTTTTTTGAAGCTTTTTTAATTGCTATGATTTCTGCATGATTTAAAATGTTATTTTTTTTATTAACTTTATTATAAGCTTTTGAAATAATTTTGTTTTTATAAATTATTAATGCTGCAACTGGTACTTCATTATGCTTTATTGCTTTATTTAAAAGTTTATTTAATTCATTTAATATTTTATTTTCATTCATATATTATTCACCTATACACAAAAAAAGCACACACGAAAATTAAATGTTAAGGCTGCTATATTTCTATCCTGACCTGATTCCAAGTTTTTCGTTGTGCATTTATAATATACTATTTATTATTTAATAAGTCAATTTTTTTAATGTTTCACGTGAAACATTATTTAATTTTTATAAAAAATATTTCCCGGGAAATATTTTTTGTATATTTTTTATTATTTATAAAAAACTATGTTTCATAAGAAACATAGTTTTTATATTAATTATTTTCAGTTACTTCTTCTTCATTATTATCTTGTTTTGATAATGATACAGTAGCAACTTTTTGATCATCTTTTAAATTAATTAATCTTACGCCTTGTGTAACTCTACTCATCTTAGAAACTTGATCAAGTCTAATTTTAATAACAATACCACTATTTGTTATAATAATTAAATCAGAATCTGGTTCAACTTTATTAATTGATACTAATGAACCATTTTTTTCTGTTACATTTAATCCTTTAACACCTTTACTTCCTCTATGTGTTAATCTATATTCACAAACGTTTGTTCGTTTACCATAACCTTTTTCTGTTATTATTAATATTTCATCTTTTTCATTAATAACTGATGCACTTACACAACTAGTATTTTCATCAATATCAATTCCTTTAACACCACTAGCAGTTCTACCTAAAATTCTAATTTCTTCTTCATTAAATTTTACCATTCTACCATTAGATGCTCCAATTAATATTTGATCATTACCATTTGTTAAAAATACTGATAATAATTCATCATTTTCTTTTAATCCAATAGCAATTTTACCACTTACTCTAATATTTTCAAATTCTGAAATTGCTGTTCTCTTAACAAGACCTCTCTTAGTTACAAATGTAATTAATTTATTTTCAATTCCTTCTTCTACTCTTACTGGTAAAATAGCTTTTACAAATTCATCTTTTTCAATTGGTAGTAGATTTATTATTGGTAATCCTTTAGCTTGTCTACTAAATTCTGGAACTTCATATCCTTTAATTCTATAAACTTTACCTTTATTAGTAAAGAATAATACATGATCATGAGTCTTTAAAGTAACCATTTGTTCAACAAAGTCTTCTTCATTAGTTGTCATACCCTTAACTCCAACTCCGCCTTTGTTTTGAACTTTATATGTATCAATAGGTAATCTCTTAATATAACCTTTATTTGTTAAATTAATAATTATATCTTCAACAGGAATTAAAGATTCATCTTCAATAAAGTCTATTGCTGTCATATCAATTTTAGTTTTTCTATCATCCGAATATTTTTCTTTAATTTCTAGTAATTCTTGTTTAATAATTGCTAATACCTTTTCTTCACTAGCTAAAATTGACTTATATTCTTCAATTTTCTTTAATAAATCTTCTAATTCTGCAATTATTTTATCTCTTTCTAATCCAGTTAATCTTCTTAACTTCATTTCAAGAATTGCATCACTTTGTGCTATTGATAAACCAAAATTGCTCATTAATTTTTCTCTTGCTTCAGCATCTGTTTTAGATCCTCTAATTATCTTTATTACTTCATCAATATGATCTAAGGCAATTTTTAAACCTTCTAAGATATGTACTTTATCTTCAGCTTTCTTTAAATCATATCTTGTTCTTCTAATAATAATTTCTTTTTGATAATCTATGTATTTTGAAATAATATCTTTTAATCCAAGAGTTTTTGGAACTCCTTTATCAAGCATTAAGAATATTACACCAAAATTCTTTTGAAAATCAGTATGTTTATATAAATTATTTAAAACAACTTGGGCATTTGCATCTTTTTTAAGTGTAATTGTAATTTTTACACCATCTTTTAAATCAGTATGATAATCTGCAATTCCATCAATAGTTTTGTTGTGAACAAGTTCTGCTACTTTATTTTTTAATATTTGAGTATTTACACCATATGGAACTTCTGTAACAACTATATAATGTTTGCCATCTTTTTCTTCAATAGAAGCTTTACTTCTAATAGTAATTGTTCCTCTACCTGTTTCATAAGCATTTTTTATTCCACTATTTCCTAAAATTATACCACCTGTAGGAAAGTCAGGTCCTTTAACATATTGCATTAAACCTAATGTATCAATATTAGGATTATCAATATATGCAACACAGCCATCAATAACTTCTCCTAAATTATGTGGTGGAATATTAGTTGCCATACCAACAGCAATACCCATTGTTCCATTAACCAATATATTAGGAAATCTAGATGGTAGTACAGCTGGTTCTTTTTCTGATTCGTCAAAGTTTGGAATCATATCAACTGTTTCTTTTTGTATATCTCTTAATAATTCTAATGATATTTTTGAAAGTCTTGCTTCAGTATAACGCATTGCCGCTGCTCCATAACCTTCAATATTACCAAAGTTTCCATGTCCATCAACTAAGCAGTTTCTATAACTAAAATCTTGTGCCATGTGAACCATAGCTTCATAAATTGATGAGTCACCATGTGGGTGATATTTACCCATAACGTCTCCGACTATTCTAGCCGACTTTTTATGAGGTTTATCAGGTGTATAGCCTGATTCATACATTGACCATAGAATACGTCTATGAACAGGCTTTAAACCATCTCTAAGATCAGGTAACGCTCTTGCTACGATAACACTCATTGAATATTCTAGGAATGATGTTTCTATTTCTTTAACAATATTATTTTCTTGTAATTTATCTTTACTGTGATCCATATTTTATCCTCCTATACATCCAAATTCTCAACATATACAGCATTTTCTTCAATAAATTGTCTTCTAGGAGCAACTTCTTCACCCATTATTTTTGAGAATGCTGCATCTGCTTCTGCTAAATCACCAACAGTGATTTTTCTTAAAATTCTTTGATTTATATCCATTGTAGTTTCATTTAATTCTTCAGCATCCATTTCACCTAAACCTTTCATACGAGCAATTTCATATCTAGTGTTAGGATTTAATGAAGCTATATATTCATCTCTTTCTTCTTCATTTAAAACATATTTTCTAACTTTTCCATGACTTATTCTAAATAAAGGTGGTTGAGCTGCATAAACATGTCCTGCTTCAACGATTGGTCTAAAGAATCTATAGAATAATGTTAATAATAATACTCTAATATGAGAACCATCAACATCGGCATCGGTCATTATTATTATTTTGTCATATCTTAATTTACTTAAATCAAAATCATCACCAATACCTGTACCAAATGCAGTAATAATTGTTCTTATTTCTTCATTTGATAAAGCTTTATCTAATCTAGCTTTTTCAACATTTAAAATTTTACCTCTTAAAGGAAGAATAGCTTGTGTCATTGAATCTCTACCTTTAATTGCTGATCCACCAGCCGAATCTCCTTCGACTAAGAATATTTCACATTTAGATGGATCTTTATCTTTACAATCTACAAGTTTTCCACCAAAGTTTATTGTATCTAAGTCACCTTTTCTTCTTGTTAATTCTCTTGCCCTTTTTGCTGCTACTCTTGCTCTTGCAGCTGTCATTGTTTTATCAACAATTAATCTAGCTTGTTCTGGATTTTCCATTAAGAATCTTTCAAATCCTTCAGCAAATACTGAATCAGCAATTTTTCTAACTTCTGAATTACCAAGTCTACCTTTAGTTTGTCCTTCAAATTGTGGATTAGGATGTTTACAAGAAACTATCATTGTTAATCCTTCTTTAACATCTTCACCAGTTAAAGCATCATCTTTTTCTTTTAAAATATTATTTTTTCTTGCATAACTATTTATGATTCTTGTAAGAGCTCTTCTAACTCCTTCTTCATGAGTACCACCATCATGTGTATTAATATTATTAACAAATGAATATATACTTTCTGAATAACCTGAATTATATTGCATTGCTACTTCAAGATAAACACCATTTTCTTCACCTTCTAAGTGAATTATTTGATCTTGAATAGGAGTTTTAGATTTATTTAAATATTTAACATATTCACTAATTCCACCTTCATACATGAAAGTTTCTTTTTTACCTTCTCCTCTTTCATCTGTAAGTGTTAATCTTAATCCTTTATTTAAGAATGCTAATTCTCTTGTTCTAACTTTTAATGTTTCATAATCATAAATATCAGTATCAAATATTTCAGCATCTGGTTTAAAAGTTACTGTAGTTCCTGTTTCATTTACATCACAAATACCTATTTCATTTAATTTTTGACTTGTTTTTCCACCATTTTCAAATTTACATTCAAAAATTTTACCATCTCTTTTTACTGTAACAGTAACCCAACTTGATAATGCATTAACTACTGATGCACCAACACCATGTAGTCCTCCAGATACTTTATATCCTCCACCACCAAATTTTCCACCAGCATGTAATACTGTATATACTGTTTCTACTGTTGAAATACCAGTTTTTGGATGAATTGCAACTGGAATACCTCTACCATTATCAACAACAGTAATAGAATTATCTTCATGAATAGATATTTCAATATGAGTACAGAAGCCTGCTAATGCTTCATCAATTGCGTTATCAACAATTTCCCATACTAGATGGTGTAATCCTTTAACATCTGTAGTACCAATGTACATACCAGGTCTTTTTCTTACTGCTTCTAACCCTTCTAATACTTGAATATCAGATGCATCATAATTATTTTCTGCCATTTTAATCACCTCTTGTTACATTTCCTTTTTTTACTATAAAAATATCAGCGTTTTCTACTATTTTTTTATCAATATTATCTAAATCAGTAGATGTAATAAATACTTGTAGATCATTTTCTATATAATTAATAATATTTTCTTTCTTATTTTTATCAAGTTCACTAAATATATCATCTAATAATAAAATTGGTTTTTTATTATATTCTTTTCTATAAATTTCAATTTCTGCTAATTTTAAACATAAAATTGCTAATCTATGTTGACCTTGTGAACCATAATTATTAATTTTTACATTATCAATATATATTGAAAAATCATCTTTATGAATTCCTAGTAAAGTTATTTTATTAAATAATTCATTATTAATTAATCTATCAAATTTATCCTGCAACTGTCTTTTTAAGTTTTCTTCTTTATCATCATCTATAAATGAATCATAATAAACTTTAATATTATCTTTTCCAGATATATTTTTATAGATATCAACAATATATTTATTTATTTTTTCTACAAATTTCTTTCTTTCTAAATATATTTTTATATTTAAGTCAATTAATTTGTCAGTTAAAATATCAAAATATTCTTTGTTAAATTTATCATTTTCTTTTAAATATTCATTTCTTGTTTTTAATAATTTATTATAATCAGATAAATATCTAACATAATCGTTATTAAAAACACTAATTTCTACATTAAAAAATGATCTCCTATTTAATGGTGATCCTTTAATTATTTCAAGATCATCCGGACAAAACATAATTGCATTTATTTTTGATAAATAATCACTTACTTTTTTTAAAGGATTATTATTAATTGATACTCTTTTTCCTTCTTTGTTGATTAATACTTCATATTGTTTTTTTGTATCATCTTCAACTTCTCCAATTATCTTAGTAAATAATGAGTTTTCCTTTAATAAAAATAAATCTTTACTTGTTCTATGTGACTTAGTTACTGCTAATACATAAATACTTTCTAATATATTAGTTTTACCTTGAGCATTATCTCCAATAAATATGTTAATATTTTTGTTAAATTTAAGTTCTAAATTATCATAATTTCTAAAATTTTTTAGTTCAATTTTTCTTAAAAACATTTAAACCCTATTTTTTTAACCATTTTTTTAACATACCACCTTAAATAATGCTCCTACACATACAATATAATTATACCACAAAAAAGGGCGTTTTTGCCCTTTTTTTTACTTTTTTTACCTATTTTTTGCCTTAATTTGATTGATTTATTCTTTTTCTTAAAACTGATTCTAATTTAGTTGCTCTTAAAACCTGATTATCAAAAGATCCAAACGAAATATCAAGACTTATTTTCTCATCATTATTAAATGATAAAACAGTTTTTCCATTATTACTTTGATAATTTTTTATATGATTTAAACCTATCCAACTACAATTAAATAATCTAGGCGAACTTGTAGGAAAATATATTAATTTATTAGTTTCTTCAATTATTATAGGTGCTTTATGAGTAATACCTATCAATTTTTTAGTTCCTTCATGTCTTCCTAAATAAGAACTCCCAAAATATTCACAACTGTTTTCTATTATTTTAAATACTGGTACATTAACAATAAATTCTCTTTCTTTTTCAATTATTTTTGTTTCATTCTCAGATACTGGAATTAAAGCTAATGTATCACAATTTATTTCATAAGAAATCATTTTTATTCCCCCTATCTAATTTGATTTCTATAAATTATTTTCTCCACAAGAAAATAATATCCACTATTTTTATATATAAAATATAAAAAAATTGTCTTTTATTGTTGAAAAAATAAAAAAAGTTCAATTTTTTGAACTTTTTTCTTATTATATTGTTTTAATTGGCATTAATAATTGTAATAAATCATCACTATCATCAGTATTTAAAATAATTGGACTTATTTCTGAATTTAATAATATTCTTACATCTTTACTATTAATTGTTCTTAACGCATCCATCATATGTTTTGCTGAGAAAGCAATTTTAATATCTTCTGGATTTTCTTTAGAAATTGATAATTTTTCTTCTACTCTACCAATTTCTGGTGTATTACTAGTTACAATTAAAGTATTTTCATTAGTTTCAAATTTTATAACATTCTTTTCTTTTTCACTTGTTAATAAAGATGCTCTATCAACAACATTATAAATATCATTTAAATTTGCTTTAATAACATATTTAAATTCAGTAGGTATTAATCTACTAATATTTGGGAATATATCATTTAAAAGTCTAGATTGGAATAATATATTGTCAAATTCAAATAATACTTTATTAGTAAATATATGTAATTTTACTGTTTCTTCGTCATCATTTAATATTTTAACTAATTCACCAATATTTCTTCCTGGAATAACTATATTAATTGGATTTTCCACAGCTTTTTCTAATTTAATAGTTTTCTTAGCTAATCTATATGAATCTGTTGCTATACATTCTAATACATCATTATCTATTTTAAAGTTTAATCCTGTTAAAATAGGTCTTGTTTCTTGCGTAGAAGTCGCATATATAGTTTGACTAACCATAGTTTTAATAACTTTTTTATCTAAATTAATTGGATTATTACTCTTTTCCATATTTAAATTTGGAAATTCGTCTGGATCAATACCATTTAAATTGAAGTTAGAGTTTTCGTTATATAACATTATTTTTAATCCATCTACAACTTCAATATTAATTTCACCTTCTGGTAATTTTCTAACTATATCTAATAAGAACTTACCTTGAATTACTATAGAACCTGTTTTTTCTATTTTATTTATATATTTCTTATCAATAAATACTTGTATATCTATTTCATTATCTGATGATATTAAATATAATCCTTCTTCTCTTAAATCAAACTTAATTCCTGATAATACTGGAATAACATTCTTTGTTGATACTGCATGTGATACATAATTTAAATTTTCTAATAATATTTCTTTTTTAATAATAAATTTCATTTTAAATCCTCCTCTATTTTTTCAAAATGTTTTTTTATTTTTTTTATTATAGTATTTTATTATTTTTATTGAAGTGGAAAACTGTTTAAAACTATACTTTTCCCTTTATTTATAACAAATTATAGATGTTGAAAATGTTGTTAATTAAAATATTTTTTCCACCTTATTCTAACTTTTTCTTAATTTCTTCAATTATTTCTGCTAATTGTTTATTACTTTTTATGTCTTTATCTATCTTTTTTATTGAACTCATTACTGTTGTATGGTCTCTGCCACCAAATTCCATTCCTATTCTTATTAATGATTCATCTGTTAATAATCTAGATAGGTATATTGCAATATGTCTTGGAAAAGCTATTGTAGAAACTCTTCTCTTTGATTTTAGGTCTTCAACAGTAACATTATAATAATTTGCAACTACTCTTTGTATTTTTACTATATCATTTGTTGTATTAGTAGCATTATGGATTGTACCTTTTAATGCTTCTATAGCTAAATCTAATGTTATAACATCTTGGTAGAAAACTGTGTTATAAGCACATACTCTTGTTAATGCACCAGTTAAGTTTCTAACATCTGATTGGCATGTATTAGCAATATAATCAATAACATCTTCTGATATTGAAGACTCAAAATTCATATTTGCTATCTTATTTTTTAATATTTTTTTTCTTAATTCATTGTCTGGTGGAAAAATATTAACTTTTAATCCACAGTTAAATCTTGTTTTTAATCTATCTTCTAGATTTTTTAAATCATCTGGTGAATTATCACTAGATATTATTATTTGTTTTTTGTTATCAAAAAGTTTATTAAATGTGTGGAAAAACTCTTCTTGTGATTTAGGAGCATTTCCTAAATATTGTATATCATCTATTATTAATACATCTATATTATTATATTTATCTTTAAATGCTGCAACTTTTTCTAAATTATTTCCTTTATTAAAAGATCTATTTAATCCTAAAAATTCAGTTACAAAGTCATCTGTATTTGTATATAATACTCTTTTATTAGTTGTTTTTATTATATAATTACCAATAGCATGCATTAAATGTGTCTTACCAAGTCCACTATTTCCATATATAAATAAAGGATTATACATTTTACCAGGACTTTCTGCAACAGCAAGTGCAGTAGCTTGTGCAAATCTATTACTTTCTCCTACTACAAAGTTTTCAAAGGTATAATCTGGATTTAAATTAGTCTTTTTATAACTAACTAAAGGAACACCTACTTCTTCATCAATTAAATCATCATTTAATTTTATTTCTTTCTTCTCTATTTCATTTTCAAGAACTAGTTTAATTATAAAATTGGTTCCAGTTATTGAATTAAATATATCTTCGATAATATCCATATATTTTTCTTCTAAGTGTTTTTTATGAGTTATTGTTGGAACAACTATTACTGCTTCATCACTTAAAGAATATAGATAAGCTTCACTGAACCATGTATCATAACCAACGGAGTTAATTCTTTTCTTTATAATACTTAGAAATTTTTCCCATATTAAGTCTTTATTATCCAAATTAACACCTCCCCCACAGAGTTTTCACTAATCATATTTTATTATAAACTATTTTATTTGATTTTTGAACAATAAAACTATACAAAAAATAATTAACAACCCTTTTCCACAGGAATTGTTATAAATTTTTTATTTATTTTAAAACAAAAAATATTATTTTCCACATTTTCCACATTTTATTGTTTTAACAATCATTTTCTCCACACAAAATATTTTTCCACATGTATGTTAATAAATGTTATAAACTGATTTGACTATATATTATAAGAAAAAAATTAAATCTTTTCCACAAAAAATGTTAAAAAATGCAATAAATTTTATATTTACAAAAAAATAATTGACTTATTTTAGAAAAACTATTATAATCTATAATGTTTTATTGACTTGGAGGTGTAATTTTATGAAAAGAACTTTTCAACCAAATAATAGAAGTATGAAAAAGAAACATGGATTTTTTTCTAGAGTTAAAGGTAAAGTATTAAATAGCAGAAGACAAAAAGGTCGTAAAAGATTATCTAAATAATTAATTCCACATTTTAGTGGTTTTTTTTGTATTCGAGGTGAAAATATGAAAAAATTAAATATCATTAAGAAACAATCTGAAATAGATACAGTTATAAAAAATGGAAAATTATATAAAAATAAACTTTATTGTTTATATTCTTTTAATAATAAGGATAACAAATATTATAGATTCTGTGTGTGTGTATCTAAAAAGTTAGGAAATGCAGTTACTAGAAATAAAAATAAAAGACAAATTAAGGACATTATAGATAAGAGTAATTTAGTATTTTCAAGCAAATATGATTATGTTATAATATTAAGGAAAGAAATTAGCAAATATTCCTTTGATGAAAAGAAAAAATATTTGTTAGATATATTATGTAAACTAGAAGGAGAACAAGATGAATAAAAAAATTAAAAAAGTATTAGTTATAATTGTTATGGTATTTGTATTAACAGGATGTACAACTGTATTAAAAGATAAAAAAACAAATAAAGTAGTCTATTATGAAGATGATTCAGTTAAAATAACATTAAATGAAAATATATTATGTCAACCTACTGATAAAGGTTTAATAGAAAAATATAATGAATATAAGAAACAAATAGATATTAGTAAATTACCAAAATGTGAAAATTTTAAAATATCTGATAGTAATTATGATGGTTTATGGGAAACTGTTTTTGTTAAACCATTAGCTTGGTTAATTGTTAGATTAAATAAATTTATTAATAACTATGGTATTTCAATTATAGTAATTGGTTTATTAATTAGATTAATTTTAGTACCATTTACTCAAAAGACTGCAATGCAATCTGAATATATGAAAGAAATGCAACCTGAATTAAATAGAATTGAAAAAAAATATGAAGGTAAAACTGATCAAGAATCAATTCAAAAAAAATCATTAGAAACAATGCAATTATATAAGAAATATAATGTTAATCCATTCTCAAGTTGTTTATTTGCATTTATTCAAATTCCTTTATTATTTGCATTCTATGAAGCAATTAATAGAGTACCAGTTATTTTTGAAGGAAAATTATTTGGACTTATTTTAGGATCAACTCCATTAAAAGCTATTATGGGTGGTCATTATGAATATATTATTATTGTTTTATTATTAGTAGTAACAACATATATTCAACAAAAATTAAATAAAACAGCTCCAACTCCACAAACTAATGATATTAATCCTAATATGATGGGTAATATGATGGTAATTATGTTTGCAATTATGTCTATTAACTTTTCTGTTGCATTATCTTTATACTGGATATCATCAACATTATTTGCAATAGCTCAAAACTTAGTAGCAAAGAAAATTAAAACTAAAAAAAGTATGTAAGGAGTAAGTGTTATGAAAAAATATAATTTTGAAGGAAAAAATATTGAAGAATTAACTCTTCAAGCATTAAAAGAATTAAATGTAAAAGAAGATGAAATGATAACAGATGTCAAAGAAGAAACAGTTGGATTATTAAAAAAGAAAAAATATAATTTAAATGTTGTTTTAAAAAGTGATGTTATTGATTTTTCAAAGGAATTTGTAAAAAACGTAGTAAAAGGAATGGGTTTAGAAGATATTATATTAGAAACTCAAAGAACTGAAAATTATATTAAAATAACTATGCATTCTGAAAACAGTTCAATTTTAATAGGTAAGAATGGTAGAACTCTTTCATCTATTCAAACATTATTAAGAGCAGCTATTTATAGACAAACTAATATGCATATTAATGTAGTATTAGATGTTGAAAACTATAAAGAAAGACAAGAACACAATATTGAAAGATTAGCTAAAAAATTAGCAAAAGAAGTTTTAAAAACAAAAGAACCAATTACTATGGATTCAATGAATTCATATGAAAGAAGATTAGTTCATAGTGCTTTAGCAGATTTTAAAAATATATCAACTGAAAGTGAAGGGGAAGAACCTAATAGAAAAGTTGTTATAAAATATATAGAAAGATAACAAAAGTAGCTTCGCTACTTTTTCTTTTTTTAAAAAAATGATATATTTAATTAAGAGGTGATTATATGTACGATACTATTGCAGCTATTTCAACAGCACAAGGTGTAGGAGCAATTTCAATTGTTAGAATTAGTGGTGATGAAGCTCTTGAAATTGTAAATAAAATATTTGATAGAAATATATATTCATTTAAATCAAATACTATTAACTATGGACATATTATTGAAAACGGTAAAGTAATAGATGAAGTTTTAATTTCAGTATTCTTAGCTCCAAAAACTTATACTAAAGAAAATATAATAGAAATAAATACTCATGGGGGAATATCTGTTACTAATAAGATTTTAGAATTATTACTTGAAAATGGTGCAAGACTTGCAGAACCAGGTGAATTTACTAAAAGAGCATTTTTAAATGGTAGAATAGATTTAATAGAAGCTGAATCTGTAATGGATTTAATAGATGCCAAAACTGAAAGTGCAAGAAAATTAGCAATATCTGGTGTAGAAGGAAGATTATCAAGTAAAATAAAAAAATTAAGAGATAAAGCATTGAATTTAATATCAAATATAGAAGTTAATATAGATTATCCAGAATATGAAGATATAGAGATAATGACAATTGAGGATATAAAAAGATTTTCTAATGAATTAAATAGTGAGATTGATGATTTATTAAAGACTTCTGAAAGTGGAAAACTTATAAAAGAAGGAATTAATACTGTTATTATAGGAAGACCAAATGTTGGAAAGAGTTCTTTATTAAATAGATTATTAGATGAAGATAAAGCAATAGTAACAGATATACCAGGAACAACAAGAGATATAGTAGAAGGAAGTATTAGAATTAATGGTGTTTTAATTAATTTCTTAGATACCGCAGGAGTAAGAGAAACAACAAATACTGTGGAAAAAATTGGAGTAGAAAAAAGTTTATCTTTATTAGATAGTGCTAGTTTAGTATTATTAGTATTAAATAATAATGAGAAATTAACTGATGAAGATAAAGATTTACTTGAAAAAACAAAGAATAAAAAAAGAATTATTGTTGTTAATAAAAAAGATTTAGATAGTAAATTAATATTAGATTTAGATCATGTATCAGTAAGTGCGGAAAATAATGATATTGAAGAATTATTAAATAAAATAAATGAATTATTTAAATTAGATGAAATTAATGATGGAGATATGACTTATATTTCAAATGCAAGAGAAATATCTTTATTAAAGAAAGCTAAAAAAGCTTCAAATAATCTAGTTGAAGCTTTAAATAATAATATTCCAATAGATATGCTTGAAATAGACATAAAAAATATAATAGATTATTTAGGAGAAGTAACTGGAGATAGTTATGATAATGAATTAATAGATAAAATATTTAGTAGATTTTGTTTAGGAAAGTAGGAATTATGAAAAATATTACAATAATTGGTAGTGGTAGTTTTGGGTGTGCATTAGCTCATTCATTTGAAAAAAATAATAATGTTAAAATATGGTCTTTTACAAAAGAAGAGAGAGATTCAATTAATATAAATCATGAATGCATGCAAATACCTAGTATTAAATTAAATAATAATACAAAGTGTTATCTAGATTATGAAGAGGCATTAAAAGATAGTGAAATAGTTGTAATAGTAGTGCCATCTAATTTTGTTAGAAGTACTTGTAAAGATATAAAAAAATATATTAATAATCAAGAAATACTATTAGCGTCAAAAGGATTAGAGAATGAAAAATTATTATCAGATGTTATAAAAGAGGAATTAGGAAAAGAAACAAATATTATTATGGGTCCATCATTTGCGTCTGAATTAGGTACAGATAATAAAACATTTGTTGAGTTATCAGGTAATAAAGAATTAATAAAATATTTAGAGAATGATAATTTAAAAATAACATATAATGATGATATTATAGGTTTACAAGTTTGTTCAGCTCTTAAAAATGTTATAGCATTAATAAGTGGAATAGTTAAAGGACTAAATTATGGAATTAATGTAGATTCATATGTTTTTACTGAAGGAATAAGAGAAATAAAAGAAATAGGATTAAAACTTGGTGCAAAAGAAAGTACTTTTTATGGATTAGCGGGTATTGGTGATTTATATCTAACATCAATTAGTGAAAAGAGTAGAAATAAAAGAGCGGGTATTTTAATTGGGCAAGGTTATGATTTAGATCATGTTCACAAAGAAATAAAAGATACTATAGAAGGTTTAAATACATTATCTAGTGTTAAGGTAATAATTGATAAATATAAATTAAATTGTACTTTAATTAACAATTTATATGATATTATTTATAATAATAAAGAAGCAAAATATATTATTTAAATATTTTGTTTTTCTTTTGACTTTTTTTTATAAATATATATAATATAATTTACGAAAAAGAGAGGTGCTTTAATTGAAAAAAGAAGATGTATTTAAAACATTAGAAACTATTTTTAAAAAAGAAAATATAAATCCTAATATATCTGATGATGAAATATTAGAAATATTAGAAAGAAAATCAAGATTAAATGACTTATTAGAAGAATTAATAAATGATTATGTTATAGATAGTTTTATAAATAAAGAAAAGTTTGAAAAATTTTATAATGGTTTAACAAATCATACTATAAAAGTTTTTATTAAAAATTATATTATTTATAAAGATTATTCAATTGAAGACATGGATGAACAAATAGATTTAAATGTTGAAATAGAGGATACTACATCTACTTCTTATATAAAAGATATTTCAAGAATTCCTATTTTAAGTCCTGAAAAAGAGAGAGAATTACTTGAAAAATATAAGAATGGGGATATGCAAGCCAGAGAAATATTAATTGAATCTAATTTACGATTAGTAGCTTCAATTGCTAAGAATTTTGTAGGTAGAGGTATTGATTATAAAGATTTAATTCAAGAAGGTACAATTGGTTTAATAGAGGCGTTAGATAGATTTGAATTAGATAAAAATTTAAAGCTATCTACTTATGCAACTTGGTGGATAAAATGTACAATTAGAAAAGCAATATATAATACAAATGAAATCATTAGAATACCAGCAAATTTAAATGTAAAAATAAATAAGATTAGAATAGCAACATCTATGTATTTAAAAAATAATAATGGTAAGAGTCCTAGTGTAGAAGATTTAATTAAAATAACTGAATTAGAAGAACTTGATGTTATAAATGCTTTAAAATACAATTATTCTTATAATAGTTTAAATAAACAATTAAAAGCAGATGATGATAAATCAGATGAATTATTAAATTTTATTCCAGACACTAATTATGAAAAAGCAATAGATAATGTTGAAAAAAGTGAATTAAGAAGTAAATTAATGAAAATACTAAATGAAACTTTTGATACAAATACAAGCAATCTACGTACTAATAGTAGAAACAAAAGACTTAAAGATGTTATTATAAAAAGGTTTGGTTTAGATGGAAATAGACCAATGACATTAGAAGAAATATCTAATGATTACAATATTTCAAGAGAAAGAATTAGACAAAATGAAGAAAAAGCATTATATTTGCTATATAGAAAAAAAGAAGTTAAAAATTTAAAAGATTTTTTAAATTAAAGTAAATGAACTACAAATGTAGTTTTTTTATTTGATAAGTTATTATAAATATAGTATAATACATTTGCTTAAAACTTTTATATAAAAAGGAAGTGATATTTATGTATGATGCAATTGTTGTTGGTGGAGGACATGCTGGTTGTGAAGCTACACTTGCATTAGCTAATATGGGATTTAAAACATTACTAGTATCAGGATCTATTGATCATATAGCAATGATGCCATGTAATCCTCATATTGGAGGGTCTGCAAAAGGAATAGTAGTTAGAGAAATAGATGCTTTAGGCGGAATGATGGGTAAAGTTGCAGATAGAACATTATTACAAATGAAAATGCTTAATTTTTCAAAAGGTCCTGCAGTTAGATCTTTAAGAGCACAAGGTGATAAAGTAACATATCCAAAGGAAATGCAAAGATTATTAAAAGAAAATAAAAATGTAACATTACTTGAAGATATGGTTGAAGACTTAATAGTAGTTGATAATGTAATTCATGGAGTTAAGCTATCTGGTGGAGAAGAAATAAGTGCAAAATCTGTTATTTTAACAACAGGGACTTATATGAAAGCAGATATATTAGTAGGTGATACTAGAACAAGATCTGGTCCAACAAATACAAGACCTTCATTATATTTATCTGAAAATCTAGAGAGATTAGGATTTAAAATATTAAGATTAAAAACAGGAACACCGCCAAGAGTTCAAAGAGATACTATTGATTTTTCTAAAACAAAAATGGAACCAGGTGATGATAAGTTATATACCTTTAGTTTTGATGATAAACCATATTATAAAGTAGAAGAACAAGAGCCTTGTTATTTAACTTATACAACACCATTAACTCATAAAATAATTAGGGATAATTTAACTAAATCTAGTATGTATGGTGGAATAAAAGAAAAACTTGGAACTGGTCCTAGATATTGTCCTTCAATTGAAGATAAGATTGTTAGATTTGCGGATAAAGAAAGACATCAATTATTCTTAGAACCAGAAAGTAGATATTTCGATGATATATATATTCAAGGTTTTTCAACAAGTATGCCACATGATGTTCAAGAAGAAATGGTACATAGTTTACCAGGACTTGAAAATGCTAAAATATTAAGATATGCATATGCAATTGAATATGATGCAATTGATTCAAGAGATTTATATCCAACACTTGAAACTAAAATAGTTGAAAATTTATATACAGCTGGTCAAATAAACGGTACTAGTGGTTATGAGGAAGCGGCTTGTCAAGGATTAATGGCTGGTATAAATGCAGGTTTAAAAATGAAAAATGAAGAACCTCTTATATTAAAAAGAGATGAAGCATATATTGGTGTACTAATAGATGATTTAGTAACAAAAGGTGTTAGAGATCCTTATCGTTTATTAACATCAAGAGCGGAATATAGATTATTACTAAGAAGTGATAATGCTGATTTAAGACTTAGAAAACATGGTTATAGAGTTGGATTAATCAATAAAGAACAATATGATAGACTAATAAATAAGGAAGAAAATATTGATTTAATAATAGAAGAATTAAATAATATTAAAATTAAGTCTGAAAAAAGTATGTCTGGAATTGATTTTGTAAAAAGAACTGAAAATTCAATATTTGATATAAAAGATAAATTTAGTAAAGAATATGATGAATTAGAATTAGAACAAGCAGAGATACAAATTAAATATGAAGGATATATCAAAAAGGCTAGAAAAGAAGCAGAGAAAATGAGAAAATTAGAAAACAAAAAAATTCCTGTGGATATTGATTATGATAAAGTTCCAAATTTAGCAAGTGAAGCAAGAGTTAAACTAAAAGAAGTAAGACCAATGTCATTTTCTCAAGCAAGTAGAATTAGTGGAGTTAATCCAAGTGATATAGCAATTCTTTCTGTATATATGAAGAGGTATTTTAATGAATATAAATAGTTTTAATGAAGAAGTAAAAAAATTAGATATAACTTTAACTAAAGATCAAATGAAAAAATTAGAAAGTTTATATGAATTATTAGTTAGTTATAATGAAAATGTTAATCTAACAAGAATTGTTGAAAAAGAAGAAGTATATTTAAAACATTTTTATGATAGTTTAACTTTAATAAAAGCATATAATTTAAAAAAAGAAGTTAGTTTATGTGATGTAGGAACAGGTGCAGGTTTTCCTGGAATAGTTCTAGCAATATGTTTTCCAAAATTAAAAGTAACTCTTGTTGAAAAACTAAGAAAAAGAGTAGATTTTCTATTCTTAGTAAAAAAAGAATTAGGATTAGATAATATATTTATTTGTAATGAAAGAGCAGAAGTATTTGCAAGAAATAATATAGAAAAATATGATATTGTAACTAGTAGAGCTTTTGCAAGATTAAATATATTAGTAGAAATATGTATGCCACTAGTTAAAGTAAATGGATATTTTATTCCTTTAAAAGCAACTTTAGATGAAGAATTAAAAGAAGCTGAAAGTACAATAGAAACTATGAATTCAACTCTTGAAAAATTAATTACTTTTAATTTACCAATTGAAGGTAGTATTAGAAATTTACCTGTTATAAAAAAAGTAGGGAATAATAAAAAAAGATATCCTAGAAAATTTAGTGAAATTAAAAAAAATCCATTGTAAAAAATGGATTTTTATTATATTATTATAAATATATAAGAATAGAATAAAAAGTGAGGGATTATTATGAATAATATGGAAAAGGAAATAATTGAAGTATCGTTAGATGATATTATTCCAAACCGTTTTCAACCAAGATTATCTTTTGATGAAGATGCATTAAATGAACTTGCAAAATCAATAAGACAACATGGAATTATTCAACCCTTAGTTTTAAGAAAAGTCGGAACTAAATATGAAATAATTGCAGGTGAAAGAAGATATAAAGCTTCTTATATTGCTGGTTTAACTAAAGTGCCTGCAATAATTATTGATTTAAATGATAATGAATCTGCTGAAGTAGCAATTGTAGAAAATATTCAAAGAAAAAATTTATCTCCAATTGAAGAAGCAAAGTCATATAAAAAATTATTAGATAGAGGATATTTAACACAAGATGAATTAGCATCAAGAATGGGTAAAACTCAAGGTTCAATTTCTAATAAATTAAGATTATTAAATTTATCAAATGATGTTCAAGATGCATTATTAAATAATAAGATTAGTGAAAGACATGCTAGAAGTTTACTTAAAATAGAAAATGAAGATGAACAAGTAGAAATTTTAAATAGAATAATGAATGAAAGATTAAATGTTAGAGAAACAGAAAATTTAATAAATAGTTATATTAATAATGAAGAATATATACCTGTTTCAAATATAACAGAAATCAAAACAGAAATTAAAACAGAACCTTCATTAAATTTTGATTCTTTCTTTGATAAGCCTAAAGAAAAAGTAATAAATAATGTACCTATGGAATCATTAAGAAATATAAATGAAGAAAGAGAAATAGAAACTATTAATGATGAACCTATTATGATTGAAGAAAATGATGAATCAAAAAGAGATATATTGCAAGAAAAAGTAAAAGAATTTATTAATTCTTTAAAAGAAGAAGGATTTGTATCTACTTATGATAGTTATGAATTTGATAAGTTATATGAATTTATAATAAAAATAGAAAAATAAAAAATATCTTTAGAGATATTTTTTTATTTGTCTATAGTTTTAGGTTCTGTACCTTTTAAATAATAAATAAATTTTTTTCTTTTTGAATTGTTAGTTGCAAGATATCCATTTAATGGATTTACTAAAACTGCATTAACATCTTTAGGTTTATCAAACCATTTATCTTCTTTATCTCTTAAATAATTTTCTATTGTATCTGCCCATATATTTCTAGCTACTTTAGTATCTTCTTTTTTTAGATTAATATTATTATCATATCCAACCCAAGTTCCTAAAGTATAATCTTTATTATAACCTACTATTAAAGAGTCTGTATTAGTACTTCCTGTTTTTATTGCGTATTTTTTTGTTAGTTTAGGTCTAATTGTTAGACAAGTAGGTTCACTATAATCTACAAGATTATTATCGTAGCAATTATTTAATAATTCACTTAGAATAAATGTAAAATTATTATCTAATACTTTCTTTTTATTAATTCTATGTTCATATAATAAGTGATTCTTGTTATTTTTAACTGCTCTTATTAAATATGTATTTTTATAGTTTCCTTCACTTGCTAATGTTGAATATCCATTTGTTAAATCTATGATATTCATTTCATTAGTCCCAAGAGGTAGTGATACATTATTATTAACATTTTTAATTCCAACTTTATTTAAAGTATTAACAAGAGCATTATCTCCTAAAAAGAGATTTGTTTTTAATGCATAAATGTTATCTGAATATGCAAGTGCTATTATCATAGGTATTTTTTTATTTGGATATATATCTCCATAGTTACTTGGTTTATAAACTTCATTTTGAAGATTAAATGAAGTATCTGTTGATAAGAATGAAGATGATGGTGTAAAACCATTTTCTAGTGCAGTGTAATATAAAAATGGTTTAATAGTAGATCCTATTTGCCTTTTAGATGATATAGCTCTATTAAACTGACTTTTTTCATAATCTTTTCCACCAACTAAAGCAATTATTTTTCCAGTTTTATTATCTATTAATGAACTTGCAACTTGTAATTCACTATCTTCATTTATATTATTATTAATTGCATTTTCTAATTCTTGCTGAGCTTCTAAATCTAGATTAGTATATATCTTTATACTATTATTATTTAAATAATCATTTGGAATAATTTTTAATTCATTTAATTCATTCATAACTGCATCTTTATAATACATTAACGTTGTTAAGTTTAAAGTTTCTTTTTTCCCATAATAAGTTAAGTTTTCTTTATATGCATCATTCATTTCTTTTTTAGTAATTATTTTATTTTTATATAAATTATATAAAATTTGTTTTTGTCTTTTTTTAGCACTTTTAATATTATTTATAGGTGAATATTCCTGTGGATATTTTGGAATACCCGCAAGCATAGAAGCTTCTGCCAAAGATAAATTTTTTGCACTTTTATTAAAATAATAATGAGAAGCATTTTCTATTCCAAATACTCCATTACCATAATTAATTGTATTTAAATAACCTTCTAGTATTTCATCTTTTGAATAATTAATTTCCATTTTAAAAGCTAAATATGCTTCTTTAATTTTTCTTTTATAAGTTCTATCAAATGTTAGATATAAGTTTCTAGCATATTGCTGTGTTATTGTTGAAGCACCTTCTTCAATAGAGCCGGATTTTAAATTTATAAAGAATGATTTTATTATTCTAATATAATCAAAACCATTATGTTTATAAAATCTTTTATCTTCAGTAGATATTGTCGCATTTATTAAGTCTTTATCTATGTCTTTTAAATCTATCCATTCTTTTGATCCATTTCCCCTAAAGAATTCTTTATTATTTTTATCATATATAATTATGTTATTTGTTTTCTTTAAATCTAGTTTAGGAGATAATTTAACATACATATACATAATTGAAAAAAATAGACATATAAAAGCAATTAAAATAATAAATATTTTTAATAATAATCTTCTGTTTTTCATATAATCACCATTAATCTATTTATATTATGTAAAAAAAAGAATAAAATATAAGTGCATTTTTATAAAGTATATGATATAATTCTTTTGACAAAAAGAAGGTGTTTTATATCAAATATTTATCTATGGATTTATATATTAAGAATAATGAAGAGGAATTTCATTATAATAATATTGATTGTAAGTTTAAAAATAATAAATATATTTTTAAAATAGAGAAAGATTTATATGAAATCGAAATAGGAAATAATATAAGATTACATAAAGAAAATGATGAATCAATTATTGATTTTATATTTGATGACACTAAAAAAATGGAAGGTACATATTATATTAAAGAATTAAATTTTTATATGGACGCGGTTATTGAAACAACAAAATATAATGTGTTTGAAAATGAAATTACTATTAATTATAATTTAAAATTACAAGGAGAAGATATTGGTAGTTTTGTTTTAAATATGAAAGTAAAGGAGTAATTATATGGTTGATTTAAAAAAAGAGTTATCTAATTTATTAGACGAAAAAGTAAACATTAAGACATATGATTTAATTAAGGAAATTAAAGAGAAAGAAAAAGGTGACTATACTTTTCCATGTTTTATACTTGCAAAAGAATTACATAAAGCACCAATGGTAATTGCGGATGAATTAAAAGATTCAATTAATTCTCCAATAGTAGAAAAAATAGAAAGTGTTAATGGTTATTTAAATTTTTATATTAATAAAGAATATTTAACTAAATTAGTATTTGAAGAATATGAAAATACTAAAGATCATTTTGGTAAAGAAGAATCAAACGGTAAAACTGTATGTGTTGAATATTCATCTCCTAATATTGCAAAGCCATTCCATATAGGTCATATGAGAACAACTTTGATAGGACATGCATTATATAATATATATAAATATTTAGGATATAATACTGTTGGTATAAATCATTTAGGAGACTATGGAACTCAATTTGGTAAATTAATTGAGGGATACAAATTATGGGGTAATGAATATGATTTATCTACTGATCCTATAGATAAATTAGTTGAAATATACGTTAGAATAAACCAAGAATGTGAGAATCCTGAAGTATTAGAAAGATGTAGAAATAACTTTAAACTTTTAGAAGAAGGAGATCCTTACTGTATATCTTTATGGAAAAAGTTTAGAGAATTAAGTTTAGATGAATTCTATGAAACATATAAAAAACTTGGTATTGAATTTGATAGTATTAAAGGTGAAGCTTCATACGTAGATGCAAAAGAAAATATTATTAAAATACTAGAAAAGAATAATAAATTAGAAATAAGTCAAGGTGCTAAAATAGTTAATCTTGAAGAAGATGGAATTAATACACCTTGTATTATAGAAAAAAGTGATGGATCAAGTATATATGCAACTCGTGATTTAGCGGCAATTATGTATAGAGCAAAAACATATGATTATGATAAATCAATATATGTAACAGGTTATGAACAAGAACTTCATTTTAAACAAGTATTTGCAGTAGCAAAATATCTTGATTTAGATCCTAAATATGTTAATGGATTAGTTCATGTATCTTATGGTATGTATAGATTAAAAGAAGGTAAGATGTCTACTAGAAAAGGTAACTTTATTAAACTAGAAGATATTATTAAAGATGCAGTTTCTAAAGCAAAAGATAAGATACTAGAAAAAAATCCTGATTTAGAAGATATTGATGAAGTTGCTAAGAAAGTTGGTATTGGAGCAATCATATTTGGAGATTTATATAATTCAAGAATTAAAGATGAAGTATTTGATATAGATGAAATGCTTGAATTTCAAGGAGAAACATGTCCATATATTCAATATATGTGTGTTAGAATAAAGAGTATTTTACGTAAACTTAATACTGAAGTATTGATTAATGATGTTAAATATGATAAATTACATGATGATTTATCTTATGACTTAGTTAAACAAATATATAATTTTAATAATGTATTAAAAGAAGTTATAGATAAAAATGAACCATATATCTTATCTAGATATTTAATTAAATTAGCACAAACTTATAGTGAATACTATAATACATTTAAGATTTTAAGTGATGATATAGACGAAAGAAATTCAAGAGTTTATTTAATCTCTATAGTTATGAATGTATTAAAAGTAGGATGTAATTTATTAGGTATAGAAATACCTGAAAAAATGTAAGCGGAGGAATATAATATGAGTATAAGAAAGATGAGTATTGAAGAATTAGAATTAATGAGCTATACAGATATAGCATTTGAATTAATTAGTGAAGATAAAAAACAATATAATACACCACAATTATTTAAAGAAGTATGCAATTTACTTGGATTAAGTGATGAAGAATTTGCTTCAAAAATAGCTGATTTCTTTACTGCATTAACAACAGATGGAAGATTTATATTTATAGATTCTAGTTATTGGGATTTAAAAGAAAATCATGTTGTTAAAGTTGTAATAGATAATGGTGATGAAGATGATATTAGTGAAGAAGATGAAGATGAAATGAATGAAGATTCAGAAGATATTGAAGATGATTATTCAGATGAATCAGTAGATGACAGCAAAGATGATGAAGAAGATATGAAAGATTTAACTATAGTAGACGAAGAAGATATAGAAGAATAGGAGGCTTATATGATAGAGAGATTAGAAGCAACATTAAATAGATATAATGAAATAACAGAGGAACTATCAAAACCTGAAGTACTTAGTAATGTAGAACTAATGACTACTCTATCAAAGGAGCAGTCATCAATAAAAGAAACTGTTGAAAAATATAAAGAATATAAAAAAGTATTAAGTGATTTAGAAGAAGCTAAAGAATTATTAAATGATAAAGAAATGGCTGAACTTGCTAAAGAAGATGTTAATAATTTATCAACTCAAAAAGAAACTTTAGAAAAAGAATTAGAAGTATTATTATTACCAAAAGATCCTAATGATGATAAGAATATAATTGTAGAAATAAGAGGAGCTGCAGGTGGAGATGAAGCAAATATATTTGCAGGAGACTTATTTGAAATGTATTCACGATATGCTGAAAATATGGGATGGAAGATTGAGGTAATAAATGAAGAACCAGGAACAGCTGGAGGCTTTTCACAAATAGAGTTTATGATTAAAGGTGAAAATGTTTATTCAAAATTAAAATATGAATCAGGTTCTCATAGAGTTCAAAGAGTTCCACAAACTGAATCTCAAGGAAGAGTTCATACATCAACTGCGACAGTACTTGTTATGCCAGAAGTAAAAAATGTAGATATTGAAATAAAAGATGAAGATGTTAGAGTAGATGTATATAGAAGTTCTGGTGCAGGAGGTCAAGGAGTTAACACTACTGACTCTGCTGTTAGATTAACTCATATACCATCTGGTGTAGTAGTAACATGTCAAAATGAAAGAAGCCAACTTAGAAATAAAGAAAAGGCAATGGAAATATTAAAAGCTAGATTATATGAAGAAGAACAAAGAAAACTAGATGAAAAACTAGGATCAGAAAGAAGAAATAAAATAGGAACTGGAGATAGATCTGAAAAAATTAGAACTTATAACTATCCACAAAATAGAGTAACTGATCATAGAATAAATTTAACTATTATGCAATTAGATAGAATAATGCAAGGTAAGTTAGATGAAATAGTAGATGCTCTAGTAAATGAAGATATAAGAAGAAAATTAGCTGGAGAAGAATAATGACTGATATAGAATATTTAAAAAAATACTATAAAGGTAATTTAAATGATGCTATAAAAAGATTAGAGAATAATGAACCAGTTCAATATATAGTTGGAGAAGTAGATTTTTATGGAAATATTATTAAAGTAAATAAAAATGTATTAATTCCAAGATTTGAAACAGAAGAGTTAGTTGATTATACAATTAAGTTTATAAAAGATAAATTTAATAAAAAAATAAATATATTAGATATTGGTACTGGATCAGGTGCAATAGCAATAAGTTTAAAAAAAGAAATAGATTCAAATGTATATGCAACAGATATTTCAAAAGATGCACTTATAGTCGCAAAAGAAAATGCAATTAATAATAATGTAAATATTAATTTTATTAATACAAATATTTATGAAGGTATAAATCAAAAATTTGATGTTATTATAAGTAATCCACCATATATTTCATATGATGAAGAAATAATGGATATAGTAAAAAATAACGAACCAAATATTGCTTTATATGCTGATAATAACGGTTTATATTTTTATGAAGAAATATTAAAAAATATAAAAAGTATTATAAATGATAAATATTTAATTGCGTTTGAAATTGGAATGACACAATTTGAAGATATAAAAAAATATAAAGAATTATATTTAAAAGATTCTATTATAACTTTAAAAAAAGATATGCAAGGAAGAAATAGAATGGTTTTTATAACAAATATTGAATAATAATTTTTAAATCATCCATAAAGTAATTGAAAGGATGATTTTTTTATGAAGAAAATAATAGTATTATTATGTTCTATATTAATATTTAGTTATATGATAAAGAGTAATGATTCTAAAGAAGTTGTAATTCCAGATGAAGCTATTAGATTTAGAGTAGTAGCGGCATCTAATACAATTTATGATCAAAATGTTAAAATACAAGTTAGAAATGAAGTTCAAAATAGAATACTTGAATTACTAAAAAATGTAGAATCTATTAATGATATTAGAAGAATAATAAATGAACACAAAGAAGAGTTATCAAAAGTAGTCAATAATAAATTAAAAAATATAGGGTATGATAAAAAATATACAGTTAACTATGGATATAATTACTTTCCAAAGAAAAAATATAAAGGAATAACTTATAAAGAAGGAAATTATGAATCACTTGTTATTACTTTAGGCGAAGGTAAAGGAGAAAACTTTTGGTGTGTTTTATTTCCACCTTTATGTTTAATAGAAGCAAATGATAATAATAAAGAAGATGTTGAATATAAATTTTTTGTTAAAGAAATAATAGATAAATACTTAAAAAAATAAAATATAGATTTAAATTTATAATTGTGTTAGAATAAAATTGGGTGATAGCTATGGAAAATTTAGAAGTTAAAATTAAAAAAATGAATATAACTTCAATTTTATTTTCAATTATTTTTATTTTAATAGGGTCTTTCTTATTGGCAAGACCAGAAGATGCAATTCATTTAGTATCTTACGCATTAGGAATTATTTTAATTGCGTGGGGAGTAATATCAGTTGTGTCATTCTTTACTGATAAGGAAAGTCAAAATTATTTAGAATTTGGATTTATATTAGGAGTATTTGTTTTAATATTTGGAATAATAATACTTGTTAAACCAGATACAATTGCTAGTATAATACCATTACTTCTTGGAATATGGATGTTAATTAATGGAGTAACTAAGTTATCTTATTCATTAACATTAAATAATAATAAAAGTGCATTATCTTCAATTATTATTTCATTAATTATAGTTTTACTTGGAATACTATTAATTATTAATCCATTTCAAGGTGCTCAAAAATTAGTACAAATTTTAGGTATATCAATTCTAGTATATTCTTTATTAGATTTAA
This sequence comes from Bacilli bacterium, assembly GCA_017418945.1. GTDB lineage: Bacteria > Bacillota_I > Bacilli_A > RF39 > UBA660 > RUG13038. The sequence continues at coordinate 6,534 of JAFOMI010000005.1, read as the reverse complement.
TTGAATGTTTTTCAATTAAAAGAGTTATAAAAAAATCAAAGAAATTAGAAAATAAAAATGTAATTGATGCTGAATATACTGAACTATAAAAAACAGTAACAAAAAAAGTGTTGCTTTTTCAACAAAACGTGTTATATAATAAAGTTAACATTCTACTAAGGAGGGATAATATGAAGGTTACATCGGTAAATGTTAAAAAACTAGAAAAAGAAGGTTCTAGAATGAAAGGGATAGCATCTATTCTATTAGATGATCTAATTGCAATTCATGACATCAGAATAATCGCTGGTGATAATGGTTTATTTGTTGCAATGCCAAGTCGAAAAACACCATCGGGAACATATAGAGATATTGTTCATCCAATTACTCCAGAAGGCAGACAAATGATAGAAGCAGCAATTTTAGGTGAATATGAAAACGCTGAAGTTGCAACTGAAGAAGCTTAATTAAGCTTCTTTTTTTGTTCTAAATAAAAAAATATTTCATATTTTATAATATGGAGGAAAAATATGGATAAGATTAAGGAAATTAGTACTAATTTAAGTCATTCATTTTCAGTTTCAGAAAGAAAAAATATTATAATAACAGGAATTATTAAAATAGATAATTTTGATAAAGAAGAGTTTATGATAGAAACAATACAAGGTAATATGCATATAAAAGGAGAAGATTTAGAAATAATAAAATTAGATACATATCAGGGTAATATTACAATAAAAGGTAAAATTAATTCTGTAGTATATGAAGAAGAACAAAATAAGAAAGAATCATCTATATTTGTTAAACTATTCAAATGATTTTAATTGTTCAACTAAAATCTTTATTTCTAAGTTTTATTTATGGAATGTTTTTCAAATTTACATTTAACATAAATAAGAAAATATTACTTAATAAAAATAAAATATATAGATTTATAATAAGTTTTTTATTTATGTTAAATCATTCATTATTATATTTTATTCTATTGAAAAAAATAAATAATTTTTCACTTCATTTTTATATGTTTTTAAGTTTTATTTTAGGTTTATATTTTTTTGATTATTACTTTACACATAAAAGCAATTAAGTTTGACTCAATATTCAAAAATGTGATAAACTAAAAATAACTATACAGTAAAGGAAGTGATATATTTGAAAAGAAAAAAAATAAAAAGAAAAATGCTTATTATTTTTATTATTTATCTTGTTTTTGGAATAACATTAATAGATAATGTTGGAAAAACAATGTATCAAATATATCAAAAATCAAAAGAAAAAAAAGAGTTTGAAAATCAATTAATTGAATTAAAAGATAAAGAAGAAGAATTAAAAGCAACAGTTACTAAACTTCAAGATCCGGATTATGTAGCAAGATACGCTAGAGAAAAATATCTTTATTCAAAAGATGGAGAAATAATTATAAGAATACCAGATTAATAGAGGTATTCTTTTTAATAATTAGATTATTGTTAAAATATAACATTAAAAAATATATTTTTGTGATTTGATTTTATTTTTTAAATATGTTAATATCTCTTTGTTTTAAATTATAATTTTTAAATTAAAAAAAGTGTGTTATTATATAGGTGGTGAAAAAATGGGTATAAATGAAATAAATGTACTTTCTTTAGCGTATTTAGGTGACGCAGTATATGAATTAAAAGTAAGAGAATATTTAATATCACTAGGTATAAATAAAGCAAATAAGTTACAAAATGAAGCAATGAAGTATGTTCCTGCAAAAAGACAATGCGTTTTTATTAATTATTTACTTGATAATAATATATTAACAGATGAGGAAATAGATTATGTTAAAAGAGGTAGAAATGCAAGTACATATTCACATCCTAAAAATACAGATATAGTAACTTATAAATGGGCAACTGGTTTTGAATGTTTATTTGGATTTTTATATATGAGTAATAATAAAGATAGGATAGAAGAATTATTTAAAATGATTTTGGAGGTAGAATAATGATAGTATTTGGTAGAAATGTGGCTAGAGAAGTAATCGATAGTAATAAACAAATTAAAAAAGTTTTAATGGCTAATACTTTTGATGACAAAGGAATTATATCTGATTTAGAAAAAAATAATGTTAAGATTATAAGAGTAGATAAAAGAGAAATAGATAGAAAATATAAAGGAAATCATCAAGGAATAGTACTTGAAATTGAAGATTTTAAATATGGAAAACTAAATGATCTAGAAAATGCTAAATTTGTTGTTATGCTAGATCATTTAGAAGATCCACATAATTTAGGTGCAATTATTAGAACTTGTGAAGCAGCTGGAGTAGATGCAATAATAATTCCAAAAAGAAGAGGTGTTGAAATTAATTCAACAGTTATGAAAGTTTCTGCGGGTGCTTTAAATAATATTAATATAGTAGAAGTAAGTAGTATTGCTCAAACAATTGATAAATTAAAAGATTTTGGATTTTGGGTATATGGAACTGATATGGATGGAGAAACATATACAAATTGTAAATATGATTCAAAGACATGTTTAGTTATAGGTGCAGAAGGTAATGGTATATCTAAATTAGTACACGATAAATGTGATTTTATAATTAGTATTCCTATGGTAGGTAAAATTAATAGTTTAAATGCATCTGTAGCAGCAGGTATTACAATATATGAAGTAGTAAGACAAAGAGATGAAAGGTGATAGAATGTCAAAATCATATAATAATGAAAATGATTATGAATTATTATATCTAGTTTCAGAAAATAATGATGAAGCAAGAGATATCTTTTATAATAAATATGAAAATATTATTAAGATTAAAGCTCTTAAATATAAAAAGTATGTTGAATCTATGGGTTATGATTATAATGATATTTTACAAGAAGGTAGACTTGGTTTAACAAATGCTATAAATTCTTTTAAAGAACATAAAGATGTTAAATTTTATACATTCGCAAATTTATGCATTGATAGACAGTTAGCAACTTTTATTAGAGATATTTCAAGAGATAAACATAAACTTTTAAATACATCTATATCTTTAGATAGTACAACTAATTCTGTAGGAAGACCTCTTACTGAAATTATATTAGATGAAAAAAATGTTGATCCTGAATTATCATTTATAGAAGCAGAGGAAAAAGAAGAATTATATAATAAGATTGATGAATTATTAACAAATTCTGAAAAAGATGTATTTGATTTAAGAGTACAAGGATTTAGTTATAAAGAAATAGCTAGTATTTTAGATATAACACCAAAAGCAGTAGATGGAACTATTTCAAGAATTAAAAATAAGTTATCTAATATCATTAATAAATAAAAGAAAAACATTTTGATTTTCATTGACTAATTAATACTAATGTGTTATTATTTAGTTATGAAGACACAGAAAGTGTTTTTTTATTTGGAATAAAGGTGATTTTATGGAAAAGATTAAAGATTTAATATCTGATATGAAATCAGAAGCAAAAAGAATAAGATGGTGTAAAGGTAAAGAACTATGGAAAAATGTAGCAATTACATTATTTACAATCGTATTCTTTGCATTATTCTTTATGTTAATTCAATATATTATAGTATTAATTAAAATGATTGATTTTAAAGCAATTGTTGATACTATAAGTGGTTGGTTTGAATAGGAGGTATTAAAATGGAAGAAAAGCAATGGTATGTAGTTAATACTTATTCAGGTCATGAAAATAAAGTTAAAGAAAAACTAGATATGAGAATTCAATCAATGAACATGCAAGATTACATATTTAGAGTTATTGTTCCTGAAAAGAAAGAAATTGAAATAAAAGATGGAGTAAAAAAAGAAAGAGTTAAAAAATTATTCCCAGGATATGTTTTAGTTGAAATGATTATGACTGATGAAGCTTGGTATGTTGTTAGAAACACTCCAGGTGTTACTGGATTCTTAGGTTCATCAGGAAAAGGAGCTAAACCATTCCCATTATTTAAACATGAAGTTGAAAATATATTAAAAACTATTGGAGTACCAGAAAAAGAAATTATTGTTGATTTAACTGAAGGAGATAAAGTTAAAATTAATGATGGTCCATTTAAATTAATGGCTGGTAAAGTAATAGAAATAGATAAAGAAAATAATAGAGCAAAAGTATCAATAGATTTATTTGGTCAAGAAACTACAGTTGAAGTTGATTTAACACAAATAGAACTTGACAAATAGTACTTGAAAAACATCAAAAAAGATGTTATATTATTAAGGCACTATGTATTTTTATATATAGATGAAGTGGGAGGCATATAAGTCATTTGTACCACTCGCGAAAAAAATTTATAGGAGGTGTTTTTCGTGGCAAGAGAATTAGTAAACAAAGTAAAACTTCAAATCCCTGCAGGAAAGGCTACAGCTGCTCCACCAGTTGGTACAGCATTAGGTCCATACGGTATTCCATTACCAGATTTTTGTAACAGATTTAATGATGCTACAAAAGATAAAATGGGCGATATAGTTCCAGTAGAAGTTTATATTTACGATGATAGATCATTTGATTTCAAAGTAAAAACTTCACCTGCTGCATTCTTAATTAAGAAAGCTGCTGGTGTTAAATCTGCTTCTGCAACAGGATCAAAAGCAATTGCTGGTTCAATTACAAAAGAACAATTAAGACAAATCGCAGAAACAAAATTACCAGATTTAAATGCTTATACAGTTGAAGAAGCAATGAAAACTATTGCAGGTACCGCAAAGAATATGGGTATCGAAATTAAGGATTAGAATTTTACATATATAGATATGTGGGAGGATATATCCGCAAAAACCACAAGGAGGAAATATGAAAAAGAAAGGTAAAAAGTACGTACAAGCTTTAGAATTAATTGAAAAAAATAAAGCTTATACAAAAGAAGAAGCTATTGAATTAGTTAAAAAAACTAGTACAACTAAATTTGATGGTTCTGTAGAAGTTGCTATTAATCTTAATTTAGATACTAAAAAAACTGATCAACAATTAAGAGGTGCTATAGTACTTCCAAACGGAACTGGTAAAACTAAAAAAGTTTTAGTTTTAACAAAGAATGCTGAACAAGCTAAAGCTGCAAAAGAAGCAGAAGCTGATTTTGTTGGTGAAGCTGATTTAGTAGATAAAATCCAAAAAGAAAATTGGTTAGATTTTGATGTTATTATTGCTACACCAGAAATGATGCCATTACTTGGTAAATTAGGTAAGGTTTTAGGTCCAAAAGGATTAATGCCAAACCCAAAAACTGGTACTGTTACAACAGACGTTAAAAAAGCAATTGAAGACGTTAAAAAAGGAAGAATTGAATATAGAACTGATAGCTATGGTAATGTTCATGCTATTATTGGTAAAGTATCATTTGATGCTGATAAGTTAGTTGAAAACTTAAAAGCATTTGTTAATGTAATAGTAAAAGCAAAACCACAAACAGCTAAAGGAACATATATTAAGAATATATCAGTATCTTCAACTATGGGTCCTGGTGTAAAAGTTGATGTTAATACATTGACAAATTAATAAAAATATATATAATAAAATTGTTATTAAAAAAGTTCATGTACCGAAGACAGTAAGTGTTTTATAAAAACTTAATTTCTTACCGAGGACAAAAAAGCTTATAAACTATGTAAGTCTTTGTCCTAGTACAAAGACTTTTTTGATATATAAAGCAAGGAGGAAAGTATGGCAAACGCAAAAATACTTGAAGCTAAACAAACAGTTGTTGAAGAAATAACTGATATTGCTAAAAATAGTGCTTCATTTATCTTGTTTGACTACCGTGGTCTTACTGCTGAAGAAACAGCTGAATTAAGAAGAACATTACGTGATAGTGGTTCTAATTATAAAGTTTGGAAAAATACTTTAGCAAAAAGAGCATTAGATAGTTTAAACTATAATCTTGACGATTGTCTAAATGGTCCTAGTGCAATGGCATACTCAGATGATTCAGTTGCTCCAATTAAAGCTTTAAGTGATTTCTCAAAAGATCACCCAGCTTTAGAAATTAAAGGAGGAATTGTTGATGGAGAAGTTACATCATTAGATAAAATCAAAGAATTATCAACTTTACCATCAAGAGAAGGATTACTTACTATGCTTGCTTCTGGACTAATTGGTACAGTAAAAGATTTATCTATCGCTTTAAATATGCTTAGCGAAGAAAAAGAAAAAAGCGAATAATTTTGGAAGGAGAAATAAGAATATGGCTAAATTAAATGCAAAAGATTTTATTGCTTCATTAAACGAAATGAATTTATTAGAAATTAAAGAATTAGTAGACGCTATGAAAGAAGAATACGGAATTGATCCAACTGCTGTAGCTGTTGCCGCTGCTCCAGCTGCTGCTGCTGCTGAAGAATCAAACGAAGTTAATGTTAACTTAGTTTCAGCTGGTGGACAAAAGATTCCAGTTATCAAAGCTATTAGAGATATTACTGGTTTAGGTTTAAAAGAAGCTAAAGATATCGCTGATAACGGTGGTACTATTAAAGAAAAAATTTCTAAAGATGAAGCTAACAATATTAAATCTCAATTAGAAGAATTAGGTGCTACAGTAGAATTAGCATAACAAAAAAGACTTTATTTAAAGTCTTTTTTT
>JAFOMI010000022.1 GCA_017418945.1 Bacilli bacterium | reverse complement strand
GGTTACAAGAGTTTTCTACTACATTTAAAAATGTCTCATAACCATGTCCTCCTGCTTTCCAGCATTTAATTCTAGCATTCTCTACTCTTATAGAACCAGAATCATAAAAATGATCATTATATAAATCAAGAGTCTTTTCTTCTAGAGTTGCTGCTAGAGTGATTATCTTAAATGTACTACCTGGTTCATAATTCATCCATATAGGTAAATTTCTATTTATTTCTTCTACTGAATAATTTTGATAATTATTAGGATCAAAATTAGGTCTAGAACTCATTCCTAGTATTTCTCCAGTATTTGGATCCATTGCTATTGCTATTGCATGTTCTGGTCTATACTTAATTACTGCATTATCTAATTCTCTCTCGATAGACTTTTGAATTTCATTATTAATTGTAAGCATAACATTCATACCATCTGTAGGTTTTTCATATACTTCATTTAATTTTAATTTATTTCCTTTAGCATCACTAAAATATTTAATAGAACCACTTTTGCCAGTCAAATAATTATTATATTTTAATTCTAATCCAGATAATCCTTGATTATCTATTCCAACGTATCCAAGTACATGAGATAAATTCTTATCATACGTATATTTTCTTTTTGTTTCTTTAACAAGATATACTCCTTCTAAATTTAAAGATGCAATTTTATCAGACACTTCAAAAGATAATTTTCTTCCCTCAGGATGCACTCTTTCAATTGATGTCTTTTTATATACATGTTTTTTCATTTCTTCTAATGAAACATTTAATATTTCTGATAATAATTTAGAAGTTTTTTCTTTATCTTTAATTTGATTTGGAATTAACACTAAAGAAGTCGTAGTTAAATTACCCGCAAGTAAATCTAAATTTCTATCATATATATTTCCTCTATTTCCTTCTATTGGTAATTCTCTACTCCAAAGATTAGTTGCTAAATTTTTTAATTTATCATATTTAAAAACTTGTATATAAAAAACTTTAAAAATAATTATAATAAATAAAACTACTAATATTATAAAAAACAATTTAATTCTAAAATGAATATCTTTATAAAACATAATAGTCACCTAATTAAATATATGATTATAAATAAAAAAAAGACTTGCGTCTTTTTTTACTTATTATGGAGTATAATTATTTCCTTTTGTTATTTTATCTATAGTTTTGAAATTAAAAAAATTATTCATTTTTTTTAATTTATTATATCCATCTAACGTTATATCAATTACTTCAGATAATTCATTTAAATCACCTTGAGTTAAATTATCTTTTTTTAATAATTCTCTTAATGAACTTCTACTTTGTCTTTTTATTGCTATTCTATAAGATTCAACATCATCTAGTTTAAATGCATCTAAATAATTAATATAAATATTAAAAGCACTATTTCTATCTATTTGAACATCTTTTAATTTTGATTCAAATAAATCAACTATTTTTCCAAAATTATTAGATTTATTATCTATAGTAATTTTTTCATCTATAAATCTTAAATAAGAATTCAAAGTTGGTCTTATTCTATACATTCCAGTTGCGTTTTCCATTTTTGATTTAATAAAATCATATGAACCATTTGTAAAATATACTGGTCTAATTAATTTGTTTAATTTATCGTTTTTCGATTCTAATATACCAGGTTTTCCACTAATAATAAGTTCATCAATTAATCCATTAAAATCTTTATAACCATTTGTATTTATTTTTGATCTATCTAAACTCTTATCTATTTGACATTTAGTACTATTTTCATCATAATCTGATAAAACATATGGAACCTTCTCTTGTTCTTCGTTAATTTTATAATCAAATAATATAAATGATTTAATTTCTACTTTATCTTTTTCATTTAATTTATCTTCTATTCTATCACTTTTTATATCATGTAATTTATCATTAATATAATTTAATATTTCATCAACTTGTTTATCATTATACCTATAATTTTGACTAATCTCTCTTATACTATCCTGTAATTCTATTAATATGCTTGTTTCATTTTCAGTTAAATTTTTATAAGCAAAAAATGATCTTATTTCTTTATCAGTATAATTTACTAAATTAATTAATTCATATTTTTTACATAAATTATTAAGAATATCTACATATAACATAATAACTTCCTTATTATTTGATTTATCAATTTTAGATAATATTGATATAAATGCAGCATCAAAAGTATCTTCATCTAAATCAGAATAATGTAACTTTAAAATTGTTTTTAAATCTTCATTATCGGTAAATATTTCTTCAATATCTAATTCTAATAAAAAATTTGAAAAAAGATTTTCATATTCCCCAACTATCTTTTCTATAAATTCATAATTATTAATTTTAAATAATCTGTTATCTTCTACTTCAACTACTACTTCTTCTTTAGATTTTTTTAATGCTTCTTCTAATTTTCTTTTTTCTTCTTCTAGTCTCTTTTTCTCTTCATTTTTTTTATTTTTTAATTCTAAGTAAACTTTAATATTATCATTTAAATCTTGTTTTTGCTCATCTGTTAAAATAGATTCATCTATTATTCTAGTTACTTTTTCTATATCTATTTTTGCTTGTTTTAAAATAGTAATTAAATCTTTTAAATTATTAACATTATTTTTTATTTTACTTTTTTCAGCTTTATTTTTTCTATTTTCTTCTTCTATTCTTTTATTTGCTGCATCTCTATAATAGTTATAGGTTTCTTTTGATATTGATTCTATATGTTCAATAGAAGGTTCACCATTTTTGTAAATTTCTTTCCCAAATGTATCCCTTATTTTGTTTGCGATTATTTTTGAAGCATCATCTAGATTAATATTACTAATCACATTTTTTATTTGTTCATCAGACATATTAACAATATCTTCATATGTATATAAATCTTCAAAAATAATTGCATTATATTTTTCATATAAATCATTAATTATTTCTTCAATCTTTTTAAATAATAATTCTTTTATTTGTTCATAATTATCCATAATTTAATCACCATTCTTTTTTGTAATTATATCATATATTTTAATAATCATTTTATTTTTATTTATTTTATTATAAAAAAAGACTTACGTCTTTTAATTATTTAAATTATGATGAACTATATAATTATCTTCTCTTATTACATCAAAAGTATAACCATTTTCAATGCAATATTTAATAATCATCTCAACAGAATCTGTTGAATACTTTCTAATATCATGTTGAAGTACAATAGTTCTATCTTCTTTTAATTGACTTATTACTTTATTATAAACTTTAACTGAGTCCATTCCTTCATTTAAATAATCCATACAAGATATGTCCCAATCACAATAAGTAAAGCCTTTTTCCTCAACCATTTTAGTTAATGTACTCATTATCTTAGTTCCATTATCATAACTCTTGCTTATTAAATTAGAACTTCCACTTGGAAATCTAACCAAAGTAACTGTTTCACCTGTTAAAGTTTTTAGTTTATTTTGCATCTTATATAAATCTTCAAAATAATTATCAGTACTAGAATAAATATACGCAAAATTATGAGTATAAGAATGAATTCCTATTTTATGCCCTTCATCATACGCTCTTTTAATTATTTTTTCATCACCATTATTAGTCACAAAAAAAGTTGCTTTTACATTATATTTTTTTAATACATCTAATAATTCTAAAGTGTATTTAGATGGTCCATCATCAAATGTTAAATAAACCATTTTATCTTTACTATCTATATCTTTTATATTAATTATTCTTTTAACAGTACCTATATTACCACTAGAATCTTTTGCACTATATTTTATTTCATAAGTACCAGCTTTATTATAATCAACATTACTTTCTGTTTTAATTTTAATATTTTTATCGCAATTATCTTTAACTTCTACTCCATCATCAACATAAGAACTTCCTACAACAAAATTTCTTTCTTTATAACCTTTTAATTTAATTCTAGGAGCCTCATTATCTTCTTTATGAATATCTAATTCCTTTGTTGTAACATTATTATTTGAATCTTTAACTTTTAAAATAACTTTATCTTTTAATTTAATTACTTTAACCTTTTTAGTAATATCACCATCATAATTATCATTAGCTTTATATTTTAAATTATATACTTTACCATTTTTACAACTATATAAAACGTCATCTTTAACAGTAATTTTAGGTTTAATTTTATCTTTAACTTTAACAATCTCTTTTAATTTATAATTTTTATTATTATATTTAAAATAATAATATACTGTATATGTTCCAATTTTAGATGAATCAACAACGCCATAAATTTCAGTTTTAAGTTCTTTACAAGAAAAATAATTACCATAACATACTTTTAATAAATCATAATTATATTCATCATTATAATTAATAGTAATACTTTTATTATAATTCTTAATTCTAATCTTATTTTCTAATAAAGAATATATTAATCCCAAAAATAATAAAACAATAACAAAAATTATAAATATATTTTTAATACCATACTTCTTCATATTACATAAACTCCTAAAAATTTATACTACTTAACAAGTATATCATAAATATTTAATATATTTATCATAAATTTCTCTAAAACATTTTTTTAATTCATCATATGTAAGATAACTGTTAACTTCTTCATATTTTACCCATATTAATTCTTCATCAATATCTTTTCTTATTTCTCCTAAATCTTCCGCTAAGAAAAAATATAATTCTACATCTTTTTCTTTTTTACTTGAATATTTCATAATATAAACTGGATCTTTTTTTATAATTATAGAATCTCTTCCTGTTTCTTCTAAAGTTTCCCTTATTGCGCATTCTTTTAATGTTTCTCCCTTTTCTAAATGACCTTTAGGAAAAGATACATCATTATGTTTCGTTCTTCTAACTAAACCAATTGATTTTAAATCTTTATTAATTAAAATTGTTCCTGCTTTTTTTACCATTTTGATCACCTTTATAATTATATCAAAAAAAAGAGATATTAGTAATTAACTTTAATATCTCCTACTCTTGAATTTATATTTAATTCTATATCACTTTTTCTATCAAAATTATTTATTTTAGTATCTCCAACATTTGTTTTACCTAAAATATAGCATCCTCTTATAGATTTAATTTTTACATCTCCAACTCCAGAATCTATTTTAGAATTTCTTTTTATATTAGCATTTTCTACTTTAATATCTCCTGTTTTTGAAGATAAATCTAATGAATTAGTAACAGAGCCAATTTTAATATCTCCTGTTGTTAAAGTAGCATTGATTGTTTCTACTTTTTCAACTTTAATATCACCAGTTTCTCCTTTTGCTACTAAGGTGTTAACATTATTTATTTTAATATCTCCTGTTTTAATAATAATATTTGCTTCATTTATATTTTGTACTTTAACATCTCCAACTGTTGAAGTCGCAACTAAAGAAGCATTATTTAGATTTAATATTTTAATATCTCCAACATTACTATTTACTTTAATTACTTTATTATAATCTTTTGGAACATAAACTTTTATATTTCCTGTTTTATTAAATAACCCAAAAACTTTATTTTTTTCAATTAATGAAATTTCTACTTCCTTTGAACCATCTATAATTGAATGACTTTTTTCATTATCTGAATACATTTCTACTTTTATATAATCAATATCTTTTTCTTCTATTTTTACATCTGATATATTTGTGTTTATATTTAAATCTTTAATTTCATCTATTTCTTTTTCATCTATTAATTTAGTACTATAACCAAATGATGCACTAAATTTAAATATATTCATACTTGGATTACTAATTGTAAAATATAATAATCCTGATAATCCAACAACTAATAATGATAAAATAATAACTAATATAACTGTTAAACTCTTATTCATTTTTATCACCTATTTTCTATCCTTTTTTAAATTATAAAGTAGTTTAAATATTTCTTCACATAAACCTACAATTATAAATATAATCCAAGTTACTGACCAAGCCATAGTCAAAAAGCTTACTACAAAATAAATAATTACTCCAACTAAATCAAATATTTTGCATACTTCTTTTACAACTTTATCATCTTCTTCAGTTTCTTTTTTAGTCTTTTTATTATCTTTATATACTATTGCTGAATAAACAATTAAAATAGTTGCTATTGCTATTATAGTTAAAAATACACAAGTACCAATTATAGGTGCATCAAAGAATGCTGCAAATAAAACTATCATAGCTATTGAAAATATATATAGTCCAACAGATATTGCTATATTTCTAGCAAATTTATTTTTTTTATTTTCTTTTTGATTATCTAATAAATTATCACCTTTTTTTATTCCTGTTAATAATTCATCTGAACTAATTTCAAAATATTCACATAACGGAACTATTTTATTAAAGTCAGGCATTGATTCTCCTGTTTCCCATTTTGATATTGTTTGTCTAGATACATCTAGTACATTCGCAAGTTCTTCTTGCGATATATTTTTATCTTTTCTAAGTTTCAACAATCTTTCTCCAATTGTCATACTTATCACCTCTTTCACGAATAATTCTACATTTTTTATCAGTTGCGTTCAATACAGTTGACTTGGAAATTTGTCAACTTACGTTAACATTTACTCATAATTTTTAATTAATTTATCAATAAATTCATTTCTCATATCATCTAAAATAATATTTGAAATTTCTATTGCCATTTCACTTTGTGTTTTTTCTTTTTCTTTTTTAGAATCTATTTTATGAAAATCTATTTTCTCATTTTTACTTAACGCATATATATTTAAAAATGAATTATTATATTCATCTACATTTTGTTCATTTAAAAAGTTTCTTTTTTCCAATGATAGATGCGCAACATAATCTCTTTTAACAGAGGTTAAACTATCAACAAATGTTCCTATTATAATATTAATATATTCTTTTATTAACGGTACATATTCATCTTTAAACTCATTATATTCATCAATACTAATTCCATCTTTTAAAAATAATCTATCTTCCCAAATTAATCTATCCAATAAACATCTATCTACTATAATAATATCTGGTTTCTTATTTATTTCTTCTTTTAAATAATCTAAAACATATTTTGGTATTTCTCTATTAATAAATTTCTTACTTTCATTTTTCATTAATGGAAATATTTCATTTTTATATTTTTTAGAAGTAGTAAATTCTTCTAAAACACTTACTTTAAAACCACCTTTTTTAAAGAAATCTTCTAAGTCATTTATTAATGTTGTTTTTCCTGTTCTTGGTGTTCCAGTAAATTCAATAACATAAGGTTTATTATCTTTAATTTGTTTACTTAATTTATATACTTCTTTTTTCTTGAAGTGTAATTTTTTTAATTCTACATATCTTTCTTGATTATCCTTAAATATGATATTTTTTAAATAATCATTCTCATCATTATCAAATACTTTATATAATAATTCTTTATATTTTTCAAACATTGGAATGATTTTTTCATTTTCTATGATGCTTTCATAAATACTAGTGTAATACCATTTTTGATCTTCATATCCTCTATTAAATTTAGAAAAATCTTTAATTCCTGTTTTTTCAAAAACAAAATACAAATCTTCAAGATTACTTATCTTATCTGCGCAAACAATAACTTTATGTCTTAAGTCTAAATTTCTAATAGTTTCTATAGTATGTTTTTTTCTTTCTTCCCAAGATAAACTTTTATCTGGTTCAGATGCACCTTTTACAAGTGATGCTATATCATCTCCAAATTCTTTTTTAATATCTTCTAATGTATATTTAGTATCTTCAACAACATCATGTAAATAACCTGCTGCTACTACATTTTCATCAAATCCATTTTCTTTTAATATATTACCTACATCAAGCACATGAAAAAATTCTGGTTTATCAGGCTCATTTTTTCTTATTTGTCCATTGTGTGCTTTTATAGCAAATTTAAGTGCTTTTTCTTCTATACTCATAAATTCTCCTTAATATTACAATCTCAGTATAACAAAAAAATGAGTAAATTAATACTCATTTTTTCATTATTTACCTAATTCTTTTTTAACTATCTCTAATCTTATTTTATCTTTTTCTCTTTTACTAGTAATTAAATAATCATAGTATTCCTCAAGATTTTGAAGATTATAATTACCAAAATCATCATATCTTCTTTCGTTTAAATCTTCAACAACACATTCTACTTTATCATTAACTATATAAAAGCCATTTTCTTTCTTTTTTAAATTAAACTTATTCTTTAATAATTCTAATCCTTTTTTACTTATGCAGATATCTAAATCACCAGCATCTTTAAATAAACCTCTTAAAACAAGACTACCAGATGATAACACATAAAAATCTTCTTTAGGTATATCTAAATCTTTTATTACTTTTTCTATTTCTTTTTTATCCAATCTATCTAAAGAATTTATATATCTATTAAACTCATTAAAAGTTAATCCTTCATCAACATTAAAGAATTCAGTAACTGATCTTGGAATTTTATCAGTCATATTTACATAATAATTGTTTATTTGTTTTAATGCATCTTCTTCATCTTTGTACTCATATATTCCTACTTTATCTGGATTAGAATGTTCTATATGATATACTTTATCATTTATATAATAAAGTATAAAACAATGCATATGTTCTTCCGCATTTAAATCATCAAAATTATTTGGTTCATATATTCTTGTACAAAACATTTTGTTTTTTACGTTAATCATATCTAGTAAATATTTCGTTAAAAATACTTGTTCTATACAAGTGCCCACTTTATATTTTAAGATATCTTTTATAGATAATGTTTTATATGTTTTTCTAAAACCTTTTAATGTATTTAAATGTATTTCATTATTAGAATCTACATATCCATATCTAATGTTATCCATAAAAAGTAATATATCTTCTGGTGTTTTGATTTTTTCAATAGACTCTATTATAGAATCTTCCAATTTTGGTTTAGTTAGTTTTATCATACAAAGCCTCC
Organism: Bacilli bacterium; assembly: GCA_017418945.1. Taxonomy (GTDB): domain Bacteria; phylum Bacillota_I; class Bacilli_A; order RF39; family UBA660; genus RUG13038. The sequence goes on along the minus strand of JAFOMI010000022.1, from coordinate 1,330 downwards.
AAAAATTCTTTATAAAATGGTATTTCTTCTGGACTATACTTATATGCTCTTCTTAATCTAATAAAGAAACATATAATCATTAATGCTTTTTTATATTCAAAAATCCTATCTTCATAAAAACTTAAAATGTAATCTATAGTCAAATTTTTAAAAATATTTGAATCCGTAAATATACTGAAATAAAAATCATATAAATAATCTCCAACTAAAGGTATTGGATCAATTGCATGTATTATATTATTATTAATGATAAAATTATGAGTACCAAAATCGCCATGAATCAAATACTTAGGACATATATTTTTTTCAATAACTTTATATGAATCAAACAATATGCTATAATCTATTTCTCTATTTTTAGATTTTTCATAAGATTCTTCTTTAAGAAAATCTAACCAACTCATTTTTTCTTCTTCTAGATATCCATATGCACCATAATCATATTCTTTATATGATTTAGTTATTTCATATACTTGCTCTACAAATTTTTTCGGATCAATTCTATTGTACTTAAATAATTCTCCGTCTATATAGTTAAAACAAATATAATGTATTTCTCTATCATAGCATAATATTCTTTGAAAAAAATCTTGATTATATAAATTAAAAAATTCTATATATGCATCTAATTCTTTAATATTAGTAGTCTTGACTAGATACTTATCATATTTAAAAACTATAGATCCTGATGCTCCATCATCAAAATATTTAATCTTATTTTTATTTATTTCAATATTTAATTTACTTTCTATATCTAACAATATCTTATCAATCATAATAAGTCCTCATCTTATTTTTCTTTTATTTCAGTTTCATATAATTTCTTATATATTTTATTATTTTTAAGTAATGTTCTATGTTTACCTTCTCCAACAACTTTACCATCATCAATAACAATAATTCTATCAGAATTAATAACAGTTGATAATCTATGTGCCACAATTAATATTGTATATTTTTGTTTTAAATTATTAATTGCTTCCTGAATTAAAGCTTGTGTTTCATTATCTAGATTAGATGTTGCTTCATCAAACAAAATTATTCTAGTATCTTGTATAAAAGCTCTTGCTATTGCAAGTCTTTGTCTTTGACCACCTGAAAGAGTAACTCCTCCTTCTCCAACAACTGTATCATATTTATCAGGTAATGCATTTATAAATTCGTCTAAACATGCCAATTTGCAAGCTCTAACTATTTCTTCATCAGTAACATTCTTTTTAACTAATCTTAGATTATCTTTTATACTCATATTAAAGATATAAGGATTTTGTGAAATAATAGTTATATTATTTCTAATAGATTTTTCATCTAAAGTATTAATATCTTTTCC
>JAFOMI010000021.1 GCA_017418945.1 Bacilli bacterium | reverse complement strand
TATAGTGCTAATTTTATAAATGGTTTAAACACTTATTCAACAACTGAACAAAGAATTGGAACTTGGATTGATGGAAAACCTTTATATAGAAAAGTTTTAACAAGTACTTTGCCAACAGGTTCAGGAAATAATTCAATTACTTTTAATGGAATATATATAACTGATTATAGAGGAAGTGTTAAATCTAGATATTCGCAATGGTGGTCTTTACATAATTACTATGCTTCTGACACAAGTTATAATATTTCATCTTATTTGTCAGAAAATAGAAATGAAATAAATATTGATTGTGGTTCACATTTTACAACTTCAAGTCAATATGAAATTACTATTGAATACACAAAAACAAGTGATTAATTATGTATAGTTATGAGATAGAAAACCTACTCAAATTAAAGAATTATCTAGTATCAATACAAGAATACCTAGAAATAGTAAAAAGTCCTCAAATAGACCATATAAAGTATGAAAATGATATGTTTTATTTGTGGACTAATGATGATTATAAATTTACATTAAAGATAAGAGGAAATAAATGAAAAAAATAATATTAATAATAATTTTAATGATAGGAGGGATTATTATGAAAGCAATAAAAAAAGTAGAAGTAGTGCCTTTAGATTATAATATAGGCAAAATAATAAATAGTGCTTTAAGTTCTGATGATAAAACTAAAAATACTTATAGTATGAAAATTATTGATGATAAAATTAGTGAAACTATTGATTATGTTGATGAAACAGTAACAAATTTAGAAACAGTTCAAACATTTACTGAAACAGTAGTTGATGATAGAAATTCAAATAGATATATAGATATATGTTGGAAAAAGGTAGGTAAAACAGTTCAAATTAATATTGTAGCAACAATTCCAGCAAATGGCAGTAGTTCAATGGGAATGGCTCATTTTAATTTCACAATACCTGAATGGGCGAAAGTAAGTTCAAATTATACTAATGTTAATTTTGGAGAAAATATTTATTTAATAAGTGCGATAAGAAATTTTATAGCAGATAGTAATGGAGTACAAAGAGGTGTATCGTTTAACTTACTTTATAATTATAGTACAAATACTCAATATATTTATGGTTCTGTTATGAACCTTACAAGTAATGAAGCAGTTGTACAAGGTTCAATAACTTATATATTAGATTAATAAGAAGGTGATTAAATGATTAAATTATTTAATTCAACTGATACTCTATTTAGTTCAAATGGAGATAAAATAATAATTCCAACAAAAGCAAAGGTTCATAAAGAAGATAATGGTAATTATTATTTAGATTTAGAAACTAATTTAGATTATATTAATGATATAGCACAAGGAAATATAGTTGTTGCTAATACACCACAAGGCGACCAAGCCTTTAGAATCTCAAATGTAACTTCTACTAGAAAAAAAATAACTGCTAAATGTTATCATGTATTTTATGATAGTAAAAATTATTTAATTCAAGATAGTTATGTAGTTGATAAAGATTGTAATGATGCACTAGATTATTTAAATAGTTTCACAGACACTACAAGCCCTTTTACAACCATTTCTGATATCACTTCGATTAATTCCTTTAGATGTGTAAGAAAAAGCCTATATGAAGCCATACAAACAATAATAGACCGTTGGGGTGGTCATTTAGTTAGAGATAACTGGACTATTAAAATAATGTCTAGTATAGGCAAAGATAATGGAGTAACAATAAGATATGGTAAAAATTTAAAATCTATTACTTGTGAAGCAAATTGGGATAATGTTGTTACTAAACTAATGCCAGTAGGTAAAGATGGAATATTATTAAATGCTTTAGATAATACACAAGATGTATATGTTTATTCTGGAGTATCATATGATATACCTTTTACTAAAACAGTATCTTTTAATCAAAGTATTAATTCTGAAGATTATGAAACTGAAGCAGAATATCAACAAGCATTAGTTGATGATTTAAGAATACAAGCAGAAGATTATGTTAATATAAATTGTTATCCTAAATTAAATTACACTATAAAAGCAAATGTTGAAAAAATAACAGATATAGGAGATGTAATAGAAGTAGATGATGAAAGACTAGGTGTAACACTATTAACAAATGTTATATCTTATGATTATGATTGTATTTTAGAAAAATATACAGAATTAGAATTTGGAAATTTTACACAAAAACTATCTAATTTAATGAGTTCAATATCAACTTCAACTCAAAATGCTATAACAGAAGCTAATCAAGACATACAAATAACTTTATCAAGTGAATTACAAGAAGCACAAGATAAAATATGGAATGCTTTAAGTTCAAGTTATGTTATTTATGAAGGAGATAAAATTTTAATAGTTGATACATTACCAAAAGAAGATGCAACTAATGTTATTATGATTAATAATGGTGGAATAGGATTTTCACAAACTGGAATAAATGGTAACTTTCAAAGTGCATGGACTATTGATAATGTATTAAATATGGAACAAATAAATGTAATTAATTTAACTGCTAATCTTATTAAAGGTGGCACATTAAAATTAGGTTCTAATTTAAATCAAAATGGAAATATAGAAGTCTATGATGTAGCTAATAATTTAATAGCAGAATTAAATAATAATGGTCTTAAAATGTATGGAGCAGATGGAAGTTATGTATTAATGAATAATACAGTTGGGTTTGCAGGATACGATAGACTTGGAAATCAAATATACTGGGTAAATGGTGATGAATTTCACCAAAAGAAAAGTGTTATAGAAGAAGAAATAACATTATGTAATAAAGTAAGATTTATACCCATAACATTATATGATAGTAATAATAATATTACTAATGATGGTATAGGTCTTGTAAATGTAGGAGGTAATGATTAATGGCTACAAGTAATACATTTAGCACTAGTAATACATATATTAAATATAGAATTATTGTTACTGAAAATTCTTATAGTGTAGCAAATAATACTTCAAATGTAACTGTTAAAGTTCAAGCATGGAGAACTAATCAAGGATATGAAACATATGGAACTGGTACTTGTTATGTTAATATTGATGGAACTACTTATAGTCAATCAATATCAAGCAGTCAAAAAATTACATATAATTCATATACTCAATTATTTTCTAAAACTTTAACTATTAATCATAATACAGATGGATCTAAAGCATTATATGTGTCTTCTTATATTTCACATAGTAGATTTGATTCAACTTCTCAAGGGTTTACAGTTAATTTAACTAATATTCCAAGAAGTGCAACTATAACAAATGCTCCAAATTTTAATGATACACAAAATCCAACTATTACATATTCAAATAGTGCTGGTAATGAAGTTTCAAGTTTACAAGCATGTATAAGTTTAAGTGGTTCTAATGATGATATAGTTTATAGAAACATATCAAAAACTGGTACATCTTATACATTTAATTTAACAGAAGCTGAAAGAAATGTGTTAAGACAAGCCACTACAACTTCAAAAAGTAGAACAGTTTATTTTTATATTAAAACTGTTATAAATGGTTCTACATTTTATACTAATAAAGCAGTAACATTATCAATAGTAAATGCAAATCCAACATTTAGTGCTTCTTATTTAGATACCAATTCTACTACAACTTCTATTACAAATAATAATCAACAAATAATTCAAAATAATTCAACCTTAAGAATTAATATAACAAATGCTAGTGCATTAAAATATGCATCTTTAACAAGTGCAAGTATTAATGTAAATGGTGTAGTTACAACTCAAACTTTAAATTCTAGTTCTTTAACTTTTAATGTGGGAGTTTTGAATGTTTCTCAAAATTTAAATATTCCAGTTACTATAACTGACAGTAGAGGAAATTCAACTACTCAAAATTTAACTATTCAAGTTTTAGAATGGTCTTTACCAACTGCAATAATTACATTAGAAAGAGAAAGTAATTTTTATACAGAAACAAATTTAAATGTAAATGCAGATTATTCAAATTTAGATTCTAAAAATGAAATAACTATACAATATCAAATAAAAAAGACAACAGATGCTAGTTATGGAGCATTAACAACTATTCAAGATAATGTAGAAACTCAATTTAATGCAGATAATCATTATTCTTGGAATGTAAAAGTAATATTAACTGATAAAATAGGTTCAACTACATATAATTTATTTTTATATAAAGGTATTCCATTAATGTTTTGGGATAGATTACTTTCAAGTGTAAGTATAAATTGTTTCCCAACTAATCAATATAGTTTAGCATTAAATGGAATAGATGTTATGGAAGCCATACAAGGAACAGCATTATATTCAAATACAACTGGTTCTGCTGGTACAATTACATTAAGTGATAATGCTTCTAATTATGATAAATTTTATATTGAATTTATAGATAATGATGGAACAGTTGGATCAAAAGAAATAACTTCTCCAAATGGAAAAAATATTTACTTATCAATAACATATCCTGGTTCAGTAAGTTATAAAAAGGATGTTATAGTTTCAATTAATGGCACTTCTATTACACCACAGACTTATTCAACAATTACATTTAGGAGTGGTCAATCACCTACAATAAATAGCACTACAAATTATATATACATTACAAAAATTTTAGGTTTTAAATATTAAGAAAGGAAGTAAATATGAAATTAAATGATTTAATGGGTTCTATATATCAATATGGTGGAACTATTGTAATGGCTGGTTTATTTATCTATGTATTTATACAAGATAGAATTAAAGCCAATAAACTACAAGAAGATAATAACTCAATGCTTAAACTATTAACTGAAAGTAATAAAACATTAACTGAAAGTAATAATAATATAGCTAAGTCATTAGATATTATTTCAAATAATCTTGTTATTATAGATAATAAAATAGATAGAAATTATGAAATTGAATTAAGAAACAAATAATTTAATTTTATAGTTTCTTTTTTTATTTATAAAGATTAATGTTTTCTATGAAAATTTTAATTTAATGATTACTTAATTGTTACTGATAATCTAAACTGATAATTCTTAGGAGCTGAATAATGCTTTGTTTTTTCATAGAAAAAGCCCTACTTAAACGAGCAAGACTTTTTACAACTAATAATTCTCAGTGTGCAGTTTTTAAAAGTTTCTTCCATGTTATACAAGCATTGAATACTGCTAGTCCATATTCCCTTGTATAGCCCATAACCTAGCCAAGACCAACCTGTACCCGTTTTTTTGAGATAGTCGTTCCACTCCCTATCTTGACGGTATAAGCGAACATGGAAGTAATTCATTTAGTACCGAGTGGATTTTATGCATCAGCTCCACCAGACTATTCGGTTTAAAGTTTCATAGCTTCAACTGTAAGATATTACAGTTATCATTAAACCATCTATACATCAACAGTAAAATGATAACTAATTTAATTACATAATAAATTAAAAAAATTAGAAAGTCAACTCTAACTTTCTAAATAAATTTTATATCTAATTCTACATCAAATATATCTGGTTCATTTCTTACTTTTCTAGTATCTTTTTTATAAATAACTTTATTAATTATAGTTTTTAATATTTTATTTTTTTGTTCTGCATCCAAGTTCCAATATTCCTTTAAAACAAGTTCTAATTTAGGTATAGTTTTTATAATATTATCACTTTCATCAAAATTAGTCTGTTTTAAGTCATTTAAAGTCGACTTTAAGGCCTTTAAATCATTATCTAGTATATTTACCCTAGTAAGGTACTTTTCTTTTGTATAGATGCCTTCTTCTAGCATTTCACAACATTTATCAATCATTTTTTCTTTTTTATTTATTTCTTTATTAATTAATTCTATTTCATCATTTATTTTTTTCTTTTTATTAGATATTTCATCACTATAATTTTCTATAAAGAATTTAAAATCTTTTATTTTCTTTTCTAATTCTTCAATAGTTTTTATTTCTATATCATAAAGACTAGCACTCATATTAGGACAATCTTTAGTTCTACATCTTAACATTGGATAATTTACTTTTTTAGTAACAATTCTTCTCATAGTAGATCCACAATAATGGCATTTACATAAAGTAGCAAGTGGATTTTGTAATGGACAATTTTTTTTCTTTTTAGTAGATAAAGATTTTAATTTATTTTGTGCTTGAGTAAATAATTCATCAGATATTATTGGTTCATGTTTACCATCATAAAATAATTTAATTTCTTTTTCTGTATCTGCTTGAATAATACCAGTATAAGTTATATTTCTTAAAACTTTTCTGACAGCAGTAGTATTCCATTTATCTAACTTTTGTGATTTAATACCTAGATTATTTAAATAATCACATATTTGTTGTGATGATAAATTTTCATTTACATACTTATCAAATATTAATTGAACTATTTTAGATTGTTCATTTGGGATTAATACATAACCTTTACCTTGTTTTTCTTTACTATATCCAAAGGGTAGAATAGAGCCAATAAAATAACCTTCCTTTTGTGCTTGTCTTCTACCTCTTATTAATCTTCTTCTAATTACTTTATATTCTCTTCTGGACATAAATAAACCAAATTCAAAGAATTCTTCATCAAGTTCATCTTCACTAGATAAATCAAATATTTTATTTAATGTATAAATTTTAGTTTTAGTTTTTTTAAAAATTTCAAGTATTTCTGCTTGGTCTATTTGGTTACCTCTTGATAATCTTTCAAGTTCAACACAAACAACACCATCATATAAATTATTTTTAACATCATCAAGAAGAAGCTGCATTTGTGGTCTATTTGCAATACTTTCACCAGATACAACTTCTTTATATATTTGTTTAATAATTAAATCATTGTTATTACAATAATCTAATAAAATTCTTTCATGCCTTGCAAGTGTTTCTTCTCTTGTTTCATTATCTTCTTCTCTTGATTTTCTTAAATAAATTGCTACATTCATTTAAAATTTATTCCTCCTGGTGTCTAATTTTTTTGCATTTAGGACATTCATCAATATGTGATAATGGTTCATAAGCATAAACCATAATAGTTTTATTACATTTTTTACATTTTACTAAATAGATTTTAGTATCTTCATCTGGACTAAATCTATATTTTAATCTTTTTTTATAATTATTTAATAATTTTCTTATTTCATTTATAGCATACATATCTTCATTGTGGCAATCATTTAATTCTTTGCTATTTGATTTTGAATTACCAAATATTAATTCATCTAAAGAAATATCAAAGTATTCAGATAGTTTAATTAAAGTTTTAAGGCTTATATTTTCATAACCTTTATTATACCAAGATGAAATTGTTGATGGAGCAATACCAACCTTTTTTGAAAATTCATTTTTACTTATTCCTTGACTTTCTATAAGTTTATCTAAATTAACTAAAAACATTTTGTTCCCCTTTAACTACAAAAATATTTAAACAAAAAAAATTAAAGACTATTTGAAGCCCTTAATGTAATACATTTTTTAATCAAAAAGATTTCTTTACTATTTATTGTATAGATGTTTATTTAGTAAGTAAATCATTTTGTGAAAAAAAGTAGAGAAACTGGGAAAAAATGTATAAAAACTGCAGTAAAAATATTTTTTTAAATATTTGTTGACAAATATTACTAATATTAACTACAATTCAAAGTATATACGACTTAATGAAAATATTCGATAAATCGTATAAAAAGGGGGGTAAAAATGATAAAGAAGCAACCAACATACAATGATTTAAAAATTATGTATGATACCATTAAAGCTATTATGGGGGATAAAGACATCTATTATACTCCAGTAGAAATAGAAAATTTAAAAAAGGACAAAACAAATATATTTTTAACTAGGGAGAACACATATGAAAAAAGAAGAACTTGATGAATTATTATATTACAAAAAGTTTATTGAAAAAGCTAAATTAGAACTTTTAGAAGATTTTAATGATAAAATGAATAATTTAATTCAAGCAGAAAAAATAGTTGAATTAGAATTAAAAAGATTAAAAAACTAGGGGGAAAAATATAAATGAATAAATTGGAGAAAAGATATGATGAAGTATCTACATTAATAAATACAATAGAAATATTAATTGATAATACTACATATAAAGATATATTAATAGATTTAGAATCATTAAAACACTATTATCTTGATGAGTTAAGTATTTTAGAAGATGAACTTTTTTTTAAATACACTAAAAAAAGTAAAGTAATAAAAAAATTATATGAAAGTTTAATATTTTAAGGCTAGATAAATTCTAGTCTTTTTATGTAAAATTAATGTACAATTTTAAGAATATTCTAAAAATTCTATTGATATTAACCTTAAACAGAGTATAATTCAAAATAATAGGAGGTGAAAATATGGAGAATCAACCAATATTAATATTTCAAAAAAATGTTGATAAAACATTAAACAGAATAATAATACCAAAGAAAGTGGTTGAATATTTTGGTAGAAAATTTTATATGAAAGTTTACAAAGATAAAATTGTATTAGAACCAATTAAATAAGTTAAAAGTTAATGAAAGGGATTTTATATGAAAAATAAAATAACAAATGAAAATTATATTGTTATTCAAGGATGGATGGTTAATGAATTAAATTTAAAAGGAAATGAATTAATAATTTATGCTATTATTTATGGATTTAGTCAATTAGAAAATCAAAAGTTTACTGGATCACTTCAATATTTAGCAGACTGGACTAATTCTACTAAACAAGGTGTTATAAACAGTTTAAAATCTTTAATAGAAAAGAATTTAATTATTAAAGAAGAAAAGATTATTAATGCAGTAAAATTTTGTGAATACCATACAACAAAGTTGAATGGGGTATTAAACAAAGTTGAATGGGGTATTAAACAAAGTTTACCTAATAATATAGAAGATAATATAGAAGATAATATTAATAATAATAATATAGAGCAATATGACTATGATTGGTTAAATGAGGAGGTGGCATAATGAATACAGTAATAATAACTTTAATTATATGTATAACATTAGTTTTAATAAGTTTAATTAATAAAGGGGAGAAATAAATATGAATAAAGTAAATTTAATTGGTAATTTAACAAAAGATGTTGAATTAAGATATACAAAAAATAATATAGCAGTAGCAAGTTATACAATAGCAGTAAATACTGGATATGGAGAATTACAAGAAACAAATTATATTAATATTACAACTTGGGGAAAAGCTGGAGAATTCGTAAATAAATATTTTAAAAAAGGACAAGCAATAGCTATATCTGGAAGATTAAAAAATAAAAACTATGAAAGTAATGGTGTAAAGCATTATGGAATGGAAGTAGTAACAGAAGATATTGAATTTGTTGGTTCTAAAAAAGAAGAATCAAAAGAAGAACTAGAAGAATTTATACCTAGCTTTGACATGAGTGAAGATGATTTACCATTTTAAAAAGATAACCAGGGGGAAAACAACAAATGAATGATACAAAATTTTTAATAGAACTTGCAATAGATAAAAATAATTTAGAAGCATTAGTACATTTAATAATAGACAATGCAGAATTAGATTATAGTAAAAAAAATTTAAGAATAACAAATGATAATACAGTAATGCAATTTATAAAATATTTATATCCAAATACATATAAAGATAAACTAGAAGAACTTAAAAAAGAAGATTATTAACTATCTATGTCAAGTGTAATACTTGGCATTAATTATAGGAGGAATTATGAATCAAGGGGAAAGAGTAATAGAGTATATAAAAAGATTTGGAAGTATAACACCAATGGAAGCATTTAGTGATTTAGGAATAACTAAATTAGCTACTAGAATAAGTGAATTAAGAAAAGAAGGAATGGAATTTAATAAAGAATATATAAAAAGTAAAAATAGATTTGGAGAAACAGTTCATTATATGAGATACTCATTTCCAAAAGGAAGTGCAAAAAATGAATAAAAAAGAATTATTAGATAAAGTAGATGAATGGATTGAAGAACAAAAATATCAAGAGTATTCAGATAATACATTAAAACAATATAAAGCCAATACAATGAAATTTATTAATTGGTTACAAGAAGATGAAAAAATTACTAAAGATACGACAATGAAATATAAAAAATATTTATATGAATTAAAACCTAGACCAACAACAAGTAGTATAAATACATGGATCATTGAATTAAATAAATTTCTTAAATGGTTGAATCTAAATGATTTAACTATAAAAAAAATAAAGCAACAAACAAAATCAAGTAATGAAGAAGTTTTAAGTATTAGTGATTATAAAAGATTATTAAGATTTTCAAAAAGACTTGGTAATATGAAATTATATTATATTATGAAAGTACTTGCAATGACTGGAATAAGAATATCAGAATTAAAATTTTTTACAGTTGAAAGTATAAAATCAAATTACATAACAGCTTTTAATAAAGGCAAAGAAAGAAATATAATAATAAGACAAGATTTATCAAGAGAACTAAGAAGATATTGTAAAGATAATAATATTAAAGAGGGTTGTATATTTAAAGGTGAAAAGCAAGATAAATTAGTACTTTCTACTATATGGAGGCAAATGAAAAGAATAAGTGGATTAGCAAGAGTAAAAAAAAATAAAGTTCATGCACATTCATTTAGGCATTTATTCGCACAAGTATTTTTAAATGAATATAGTGATAATATAACTGAATTAGCTGATATATTAGGGCATAATTCTTTAGAAACAACAAGATTATATACAAGAAGCTCAAACTCACAAAAAAAGAGTAAACTAGAAAAATTAAGTTTTAAATAGAAAGGAAAAATAAATATGAATAG
>JAFOMI010000020.1 GCA_017418945.1 Bacilli bacterium | reverse complement strand
TATGTGTGTGTTTATTTAATTATCTAAGTTTAATTTATGCAAATAAAGATATATGAGGTGAGAGTTTTTAAGGTTTTTATGGTTTAATTTATGATATGGTCCCGCTACTCGATCCCATATATTGAATTAAATAAATTAAACTTTAAATTATTATTGTTCGTATCGTACATACGTAGTTTACTTAGAGTTTATTTTTAAACTCCGACTTGTAGATGGCTCCATTCATTAAATTAATGAATGAACGCTAGATAAATCGTTAATTAATTTCTTAAATTAATGAACGAAAAAATATATAAATAGAGGAATAAGTGAACTCAGAAATTTTACAATTTATAACATTAATATTATCAAATTAGAAAATTTGTGAGTTCACTATTATGGTTAGAGAAAACCAATTGCAATTCAATACCGCAATAATCACTTACCCAAGTGATTACGACGGTTTATTAGATATTTCTTTAATTATGCAAAAGTTTGAGGAGATTACTTACTACAATCCAGGTACGAAAGTAGTTATAGCAAAAGAGACAGCTGATGATGAAATACAACGTGATCACTATCACTTGTATTATGATACTGAGAAACGCAAACAATGTACTACACAATATTTCGATATAAAGTTACCTGAACCTGTTGTAGTATTCATCAATCCTGATGAAAAGAAAACTCGAACTTATAAATTATTATCAGAATTACAAAGTAAACTTGGTGGTGATAACAAGGATGATATGGTCCCGCTACTCGATCAATATGTTAAAAATGAAGATGAATTTATTAAAGGAACTACGTATGATATCTTGTCTGTTGCACATCCAAATATCCAATTAAAAAAGTGTTATGGAGATAAGTATTTAATGCTTCGCTATGTAGTAAAACAAAGATTAGTTACAAGAGCTAACTTTGATGTAGAAGAAGAATTAAAATGGTTAGAAGATGAAAGAGAAAGATTATTAGAAAAAACACAAGAATTAATTGATAGCGGATTATTGCAGCAATTAAATGTAGAAACTGTTGAAGAATTGATTGTTTTATTAAGAAAATATAAATTAAAATGTTTAAGAAAAAATGAACAAAATAAACGTAGAAAAAGAGGTAGAAGACCAAAGAGTTCTTTAGCATCATCTTTTGATAATGAAGAAGATGTTTATGAATTTCGTATGTGGTTAAGAAAGAAAATATTAGAAAGGAAATTAACTAAAAAAGAAGTATTGGATGATATTACAAAGGATGAAAAATGGTGGCCTATTTATTGTGGAAATTATATTAACTATTCCAAACTTATTACTGATATGTTTAGAGGAAAACCCCCTGCTAAACCTTCTCCAGATTACAATTTAACATTTTGGGTTCCAAATGCTCTTTATGATTATCTTATGTGGTTAGACAAATGGGTTGAGAAATGGGAAACCGGTCAAGAATTAGAAAAAAGACCTAAAGGATTAGTATTAATAGGACCTTCAAGAACTGGTAAAACAAGTCTTATGAGTTGTTTTGGTAATTTTAGTTATTTTAAAAACATTTGGAATTTAGACTGTTGGGAAGGAAGAACAGCATTTACAATAATGGACGATATGGATGCAGGTGATGAAGGAAAAGGACTTAGTTTTTGTTGGTATAAACCTTTCTTTGGTGCTCAAGAAGCTATTACCGTTACGGACAAATTTAAACCTAAAGAAGATATTTATAACGGTAAGCCGCTTATTTGGATTAATAATTATAATATAGAAGAAACTTTCCAAAGTAAAACGGCTCAAGATTATATTGACAAAAATATGTATATTGTTAAATTAGAAAGACCTTTATTTGAAAAACCTAGACCTGGAACATTTCAAATGTTACAATATAAACAATTTGATCCAAAACAAACATGGTATTACAAAAATAAAATTATTGGACAAAATAAAAACAATACTAATACGAACAATAATAATGATAATAATGATGATATTGTATTTGTAAATGAAAATAATAAACAAAAAATTATTAATAATGATTCAATTAATGATAAAAATATGATTGAAATTGAATGTAAAGAATGTACTGCCATTGATTACATTTTATTGGATAATAAAGAAAATTGGAAATGTAGCTATTGTGGTTGTTTATTATATAATTATACACATGATGATGAAATGCCATTAAATGTAAGAAAAAGAAATTTATTTGTTGTAAATAAGGACCAATCGGAATCAAGTTCAAATTCTAATTCTTCTAGTTCTAGTTCAAGTACTATTAGTAAAACTGTTAACGAATTATTTAATGAAGTTGGGAGGCTTATTAAACGAACTAAAAAATAAAATTGACCAATCAAATGAGTATAGTAATCATTTAGAAATTAAAATTAATAAATTAGAAAATGAAAATAGCCAATTAAATTGGGAATATAATCAATCTTATTTAGTTCCACCTGGTTTAACCAATCATTGGAACTATAAAAAATTATATGAATATCGACAAACTATATTAGATAAGATAGCTAATAATAATAATTATATTAATGAATTAAAAATTAGTTTAGATAAAAATATAAATACTTGTAAATTGTACGAAAAATGTTTTTTCTTTTTAAATAAAAATTATTATTAAATTTAAATAAAAATTATTAATTAAATAAAAAAGTGTTTTTTTTTTTTTTAAAAATAATTAAAGTGTTTTATTTTTAAAAATGTCTCAACGTGACGATTCTAGATACTGGTATGGTATGGATAAACATACTGTACCACAAGGAAGTCAATACTGGGAAGATAAACGAACTGGTATGGATAAATATCGTCAAAAACCTGATGAAGAAGATAAGCCTGAAAATATTGATTTTAGTTTTACTTGTATGACTGCTGAATTAAATTTAAATCCAATTAATCATAAAGTAGTTGAACAATTAGAAGAACAAAATGAACCTCATCGTCATTATACTCAACATTTTATTGAGTTTAATGGTAATGAAAAATCATTAATTTTAAAAGCTATTCAAGAAAACACTGTTTTATTAAAGTATGCTACTTGGATTTTAACTAATAAAGAAAAAATTCAAGATAAAGAATATTACTTTAAAAATGAACAATTGGAAGATTATATTGGCTCAAGATTAGAAAATATTCATAATATCTTAATGCCATTCTTTATTGAAGGTTTAATTAAAAGTGATATTTATGGAAAATATATAGGTGATAATAATAAGTTATTAGATCATTTATATAATGAAATTGATAATGATGATAATTTATTACATAGAATAGAATTATTAAAAACATGTAATGATACTATTAAATGTATTTTAAATGAATTAAAAGATAAATATTAAATGTAATTGAATAATGTAATTGAAAAGAAAATTAAATAAATAAAGTTTGATTTTAATTACAAATTTTAAATTTAAAAAATGTTTGTGTTTTTAACATATATATTGACTATTCTTCCCAGTCTTACCATTTCATTTATTTTCATTTTCCCCAATTATCATTGGGAAAATAAATGAAATTAGGTAAACTGTGAAGCAATCGATATTATATATTAAAATATTTATTTTAAATTGAAAGAAACACTTATGGGAAAATAAATGGAAATTAAGGTTCCTGCTCGCTGCTCGATATTTATTTGAAAATTATTAAAATAATTTTATTTTTATTTATTTTTATTAATAAATTTATTTATTTTATTAATTATACATTCATTTAATTACTTTTATTTATTTTTAAAATAATTAAATACATCATCATAATTTTTAATACATTTTAAATTTAAATTATCAGATTCAATTAATAAATTATTAATTCTATCTTTAATAAAAACTAATCTATTTCTATGAACTAAAAAACTCCATCTATAATAATCAACTAATCTTTTACATTCAAAAATAAATACTTGTTCAACCTCACCAATATATTTTTTAAATAATTGATTAACAGATTTGTTTTTACAGGTAGATAAGTAAAGTTCACGATAAAATAATGTTTTTCCTAACTTCTTCATCTCCTTTTTTTCATTAACAAATTGAGTCAAAAGTATTACCATATCTTCTTCTTTTTCAAAATTATTAATAAAGATGTTTCCAATAAAATGTTTATCTTCTTTAAATCTATCATATACATTCTTCTTCAAAGAAATATAATCATATTTTTGATTTTTTAAATAAAACCATTTTTGATGTTCAATCTTTTGTTTTAATTCTTGATCTTGTTCAGAAGGTTCTTCAGAATAAAAATCGGTTAGATTAGCACAGTTGAATAATTCGTCTTCTTCAATAGAGATACACTTATCCATATTAGCAAATTCTTTAGTAGATTCCATGGTTCAAGTATGTGTTAAGATTACTTTTTAAATTATTAAATTTAATTTAATACATACCTTTATAAAAATATTTAATTAATATATTAATTAATTTTTAATGAGTTATTTCTAATTAATCTGATTGGCTAATTCATATGACCAACTTTAATTTTACAAAAAAGTATAAATAGACATAAATTCCGCAAACCACGTGTTTTATTATTTATTTATTTTATAAATTAATAAATAATTTACATAAAAATAAATTATATGAACATAAATTTTGATTTTAAATTAGATATTAAAGAATTAAGTTTAATAGTAACCCTAATCTTTTTAATTTTAATTTTAGTTTAGATATAACCCTTTTTTTTTAAAACAAAAATAACAAAATGAGTGGAAGATATTATAGAAGAAGATATAATAATTGGTATAGAGGTGGTAGGTATTATGGTAGAAATAGAAGATATTATAGAAGTTCTACTGTAAGAAGAGCTTCTGGTAATATGAGAGCTGCTAAACAACAAGCAGATCAATCAACATTTACCATTAATATTCCATCAACTATTGAAGCTGCTAACTATGCATCTGTTAATCCATTTGATCCAAACAAAACAGTTAATTATGGTGTTTATCCATTAAATATATTTGAACAATTAAGAAAATCTGAATTTTATCAATCTTATGCAGGAATGTATGATGAATTTAAAATTGATCGTATTAAAATTAAATTATTACCAACTGAATTTACATATGTTGCAACTGCTGGAAATGGTGAAAATGGTGGTAGATATAGAAATGTCACTGTTTATACTGCTTGGGATAGAACTGGTTTATCTAAAGATCAATTAATATTGTTAGCAACTCATTTAACTGAACAATCTACTGAAATTGGTGTTGTAACTACTAATCAAAATGTTGTAACAGACGATGGCGATGGTTTATTCTGTATTGTAGGAAACGATATTACTACTTATAGTAGTGCTGAATCACGAGTTATTAATCCTGGTACAAATACTTCTATTGTTAGATGGCTTAATCCAAAAACAATAGATGAAAAAGGTCAATGGGTTAGTACTGGTGCATTAAGACAATGGTATAAAGGTTATAGAGAAGGTAAATTTTATGGTATTCCAACTGGTAATAAGAACAACTTCTTATTAACTAATTATGGTGATGTTGAAGTTGGTACTGAAATTATTCCTCCAGATGAAGCTGTTGAAGATGATACAGCTGTTGCTAGAAGTGCTCTTAAAATAGTTAGTTCTGCTAATAAAGATAATCCATGTTATTTATTAGAAGATACTGGTATTAAATTTAAACCAACTTTATTAGTTGGTATTTATCCAGAATCTTCTGCTACAAATACATGTAAATTTAATGTAGAAACTGAAGTTGTTTGTACATTTAGAGGTTTAAGAAAAGCTAATGTTGTAGCTGCGTAAGTATTTATTATAAATTAAATATATTTAAATATATATTAAAATATATTTAATTTATTATTTTATTAATAAATAGATAGATTAATTAATAATGGTGGTGATAATCCACCTGGTTATAATCCTGATATTATAGATAATCAATTAATTACAACATTTGGAACAACAACTGCTCCTAATGATTTTGCATTTGGATCTGTTAATGTAAGACCATCTCCATTACAGCATTTAGAACATACTTTTAATACAACTGATTTAACACAAGAAGCCATAGAACTTGCTATTGATGATGCTCCAGGTTTAGATGTTCATACTGTTGGTATTAATCAAGAACAAATAGTAGGAGACGGAGCTCCTATTAATGAATCTGCTTTAACTATTATTAATTGGGGAAAATATAGATTAAGAACTCTTGGATTACATCAAATTGCTACAGCTGATAATTCAAATAATTGGGTTGTACCTGCATTAATGGAAGTTAGTATTCCATTAATTCAAAATCAAGTTATTGATCATACAGGTACTTATCATATTGTTCAAAGAACAATTAATGGACAAACAGGTTTAGTAATTGAAGAATATATTCCTGAACCTGAACCTGAAGAAGAAGTTCTACAAAATAATAGTAATACAAGAGCTATGATAATAGATGAAAATAATAATGAAAATAATGAAGAAAATAAGAATGATAATAATAATAATAATGGACAAATGGTTTTAAGAGGACAAAATAATGTTAGAGGAGGAGATGATCCTATACCTGATCCAGCTGGAGAAGCTATTGAAGGAACATTTGAAATTAATATTACTCCAACACCTTCAAAAATAAATATCATGTATATGTCTTATTATAATTCCTCTTTAATTGAATTAAAATCATTAAATACAGGAACATCAACAAATGTAACATTACCTGATGGTAGAATGTTAGTTTATTTTGAAGAAACAAGTACAACATATAAAATAAATATGCAAACTAATAAATCTGGTTATAGTTTATATGAAAAAGTACCAACAGGTGCTAAATACTATATTTCAAATAATTTTAATAATCTTGCTACAGTAGATTTATATGATAATAATAATGAATATATATTGAGTGCTTATGATAATGGTATAGCAGACGGAATAAGTAGTTATTTTAATATAAGTAAATCTATATTTAATTTAATACTTTCTTAATTAACCCTTAAAATTTAATCCAATCAAATCATCTATAATTAAATGTAAATTAGAATATTAAATAAATAAATTAAAAAGTATAAATAAACTTTAATTTTTCTTTTTAATTTGGTTTTAAGTTTTAATTTACATTCCATACAGTAAGTATTATTAAAGTAAGTATGACTAATACAAGATTAAATAATTATGAAGCTATAAGAAGAAGACGTAGACAAACTATCTTTGGTAATAATGTAATTCAAGTTAATTCGGATAGTGAAGAAGAAGAAAACCAGATTAATGAAAACATTGATAGAATCAACCATATGATTACTCGTTTAAGAGGTATGCTGGCTATTGAATACGGAAGAAGAGAAAAAATAAGAGTAAGAAGAGCCGTCAAAAGAAGAGAACAAGCTATTAGGGATGAACAGAGACATTATTTACCAACATATGAAGAGGCTGTTATAAACCATGAGAGAACAAGAAATCATATTCTAAGCAATACTATCTTAAATAATTTATCTGATACTGATAGTGATACTGATTTATTTGATTTACCAAGTGCTGAAGAAGTTTTATCTGGAGCTATTAATGGAACTATTAATAATAGTAACAAAAATACACAAACGACCATGTAATCTTTGAAAACTTGTAATAATTAATAAAATATCAATAAAACGTCATATTAAATTGAATTTATTTAAATGTGTGTTTATTCATTTATTTTAATTAATGTGTTTATTTAGTTTATTATGTGTGTGTTTATTTAATTATCTAAGTTTAATTTATGCAAATAAAGATATATGAGGTGAGAGTTTTTAAGGTTTTTATGGTTTAATTTATGATATGGTCCCGCTACTCGATCCCATATATTGAATTAAATAAATTAAAC
>JAFOMI010000004.1 GCA_017418945.1 Bacilli bacterium | reverse complement strand
GAAAAACTTATGATTTATGGTTGGAAAGAATTAGGAGAAAAAGCAACAGAATCAGCTGTTGGTGTGGCAGGTTATGAAGCATTGCGAAATATGTGTTATGCCTTTTATGATTATGCTACAAATAACAAAGGTGTATTTACT
Source organism: Bacilli bacterium (assembly GCA_017418945.1). Classification (GTDB taxonomy): domain Bacteria; phylum Bacillota_I; class Bacilli_A; order RF39; family UBA660; genus RUG13038. The sequence continues at coordinate 1,629 of JAFOMI010000004.1, read as the reverse complement.
GCAATGCTTTGGTATAACAAATTTGAGAGTGAAGAAAAAAACGAGGCTACAACAAAATTATTTAGTTTATTGTTTAGAGTATTACAACCATTAAATATTAGTGATAATAATATAGAACACATTATAAGAACTTTAAGAGGATTTTTAGAAGGTTTTGTATTGTTGGTTAATAATAATGCTTTTGGCAATCCAATTTCAATTAAAGAAAGTTTTGATTTGTCATTAGATATTATATTTAATGGAATGAAATCATTGGAAGGAGTAGAATAGTATGAATGAGTATATTAATTTAAGTTTAGAAAATATTGAAAAAGAACACATTTGTTGTGCAATAGGAGATCCAAAACATCAAGAAGGTGTTGATTGTAAAAAAGAATGGATTAAAAATAAATTAAAAGATGGTCATGTTTTTAGAAAGTTAAATGCAAGAGGTAAAATATTTATTGAATATGAGCCAATAGAAACAGCTTGGATTCCAATTAACGGAAAGAATTATGAATATATTTATTGTTTATGGGTTGCAGGAAGTTTCAAAGGTAAAGGAATAGGAAAAGAATTATTAGAATATGCAATAAATGATTCTAAAGAAAAAGGTAAAAGTGGTATTTGTACTTTAGTTTCTAAAAAGAAAAAGCCATTTATAGGAGAAAAGAAATTTTTTGAACATTATGGATTTGAAGTTGTAGATAGTATTGAAGATTATGAACTAATGGCACTTAAATTTGAAGAAAGCGAAACACCTAAATTTAATGATAGTGCAAGAGCTATGAAAATTGATAATCAAGAATTTACAATTTATTATAGCAATGAATGTCCTTATGTAGAATATGAAGTTAAAGAACTTTCAGATTATGCTAAAGAAAAGAATATAAAACTAAACTTTATAAAAATAGATTCATTAGAAAAAGCAAAAAATGCTCCTTGTGTTTTTAATAATTGGGCTAATTTCTATGAAGGTAAATTTATATCTAATACAATATTAAATGCAAATGCTTTTGAAAAATTATTAAAGTAGGTATTAGTATGGAATTTGTAAAGGCTAAAACTATATTAAGCAAAGTAAACTATGGTAATAATTGGTATGGTATAGATTACAATATGAATTTATATAGAGGTTGTCCTCATAAATGTATTTATTGTGATAGTAGAAGTAATTGTTACCATATAGAAGATTTTGATATGGTTAGAGGTAAAGAAAATGCACTTGAAATTTTAGAGCAAGAGTTAATTAAAAAGAGAAATAAGGGAGTTATAGGAATAGGATCTATGTCGGATACCTATAATCCATTAGAAAAAGAATATGAGCAAACTAGAGGTGCATTAAAACTAATATCAAAATATGGATTTGGAGTTAGTATTGATACAAAAAGTGATTTAATATTAAGGGATATAGATTTACTAAAAGAAATAAATTCAAAAAATAATGTTATTATTAAATTTACTATTACTACTCCCAATGATGAATTATCAAAAATAATAGAACCAAATGTATGTGTATCTTCTAAAAGATTACAAGCAATAAAAGAATTAACTGATAATGGAATATTTGCAGGTATTATGATGAATCCTGTTTTACCATTTATAACTGATAAAGAGGAAGATATAAAGGAATTAGTTAGACTTGCAAAT
>JAFOMI010000019.1 GCA_017418945.1 Bacilli bacterium | reverse complement strand
TTCACGAACAATCGGAAGATTAAGATATTCCGAGATAAGCAAAGTTGGTGATATCCAACTTTTTATTTTGAATAAAATATCACAACCACTTTAGGGTGACGGAAAAAAGCCTGTCCACATTGATTAAGCAATCAATATATGATATAATTTTCTTGGAAACAAAAGATAAAATGTATGATGACTTTGTCCACATTTTGTCCACATTGAACAAATTATTAGTAATATTTATAATACAAATAATACTGATAATAATATGTACTAAATGTCTATAAAATAAGGCTAAAAGCCATAATACTATATGTACCAAATATAGTGATAATATGCTCAAAAAGGGAGCATGTGGATCGGGCAAGAAATATAAGCAGTGCCACGGCAAATAAACTCGCAAACCCTTATAAAATAAAGGAAAACGCGAGTTTTTCTTTTTCTAAAAATTGCAAAAATTGTAAAAAATACAACACTATCTACACTTTTTTGATGAAAAAAATTGGAATATAGATTGTTTTACAAACAGTTAGAATTATAAAAAGTATGATATGATAATATATAGGAGTTGACGTTATGGATAAGTATTTAGAAATAAAAAAAATATTTGAATCAAGAGAAGATAAAGATAATGCTATTGCTATGTCAAAATATATGAGAAATATGTTTGATTTTTATGGTCTACCAACTCCAAAAAGAAAAGAAGTATATAATTATTTTATAAAGGCTGAAAAGAAAATAAAAAAAATAGATTGGAAATTTTTAGATAAATGCTATGAAGATAATCATAGAGAATTTCAATATTTGGTTTATGATTATTTACTTGCAATGAAACAATATGTTTCTTACGAAGATATAACTAAGATTAAAAATTATATCATCACTAAATCTTGGTGGGATACAATAGATTTTTTATGTAAGGTAATTGGTGATGTGGAACTTCGTGATTCAAGAGTAAAAGAACTAATGCTTGAATGGTCAAAAAATGATAATATATGGATTAAAAGAACTGCAATAGAACATCAATTGAATTTAAAAGATAAAACAGATTATGAATTATTGGAAAAGATAATAGTAAATAATTTTGGAACAGATGAATTTTTTATAAATAAAGCTATTGGTTGGGCATTAAGAGAATATTCAAAAACAGATAAAAATTGGGTAAAAAACTTTATAAACAAGTATAAAAATCAAATGAGTGATTTAAGCATTAAAGAAGCATGTAAATATATTTAAAATAATAAAAAATCTACACATTTGTCTACACTTTAATTGAAAAAACTATAATATTAAAAAAATCAAAAAATTAGAATTAACGAGAATTGATAATGATTTAAAACGATTTATATATTATTTAACTTGCCGGAAGTTCTCGGAATTGAGGTTTCAAAGTGCCCGTGCGGAAGCGGGAAAAAGTACAAACGATGTCATGGTAAATAATTAAAAGCCCATAAAATAAGGGCTTTTTTATTGCTTTATTATGTTCTCTAGTATTTGTAAAATAATATAAATATGATATAAGTATACATAGGAGATGAATTTATGAATTATAAAAACATGAGAGAATACACTCATGAAGAATTTGTTGAATTAATTAGAAATATGAGTGAAGAAGAATTATTAAAATTAAGTGCTAATTATGGTGGGTATCCAGTTTTATTTAGAATGTCATTAGATGATAGAATTAGCCATATACCTTTTATTCAAACAGGAGCAGCAATTATTATTAGAAATCAAAACGGACAAATTCTATTACAAGAAAGAACAGATAGAAATAAATGGGGACTGCCAGGTGGATGCCAAGACCTTGGAGAAGATCTTCGTATTACAGCGGTTAGAGAAGCATTTGAAGAAACTGGTATTAACCTAGATCCAAATGAAATTGAATTAATTGATACTTTATCAGGAGAATCTAGAAAGAATAGTTATCCAAATGGTGATATAGTTTATAATAATACATCATTATATTTAGCTGATGTTTCTATTGAAGATGAATCAACTTTAAAAGGAGATTCTGAAACTAAGAAATTAAAGTTTTTTAATACTGAAGATGTTCCAGAAAATCTTATGGACGCAGATTTAATAAAATCATATTTAAATTATATAAGTAAAATAAGCAGATAAAACTGGGGTTTACTATTTTTTCGAAAAAGTATTAAGTATTATAAATATCAAAAAAATAATATGATATAATTAAACTATAATAGGAGGAAATAGTTAAAATGGAAGAAAAGAAAAAAAGCAATGCTGGATTAATTATCTTTGTAGTTATTTTATTACTAGCATGTGTAGGAATGGGAACATTTATATTTATTAATAAAGATAAATTATTAAATAAAGATAATAATTCAATAAATGATAATCAAAACAATAATAAAACTGAGGAAGAAAATGTTACTTTTTCTGATAGTGAACTAGAAAAATACATCAATTATATCAATCCAGTAAGTTATGGACCAGCTCAAGAAATATATAATGTAGATAGTATTAATGCTAAAGAATTATCAGCAAGAGAAAAAATTGAATATATTGGAGTATATGTATTAACTATGAATCGTCAAGAAGATACACAAGATGGTTACACAAAAAACATGATAGATGAATCTGACGTAAAAAAATTAGTAGAAGAAGTATATGGACCAAACACTTATGAAAGAACTACATTTAATCTAAAATGTGGAGACTATTCTTTTGATGAACAATCAAAACAATATTCATATATAACTGGTGGTTGTGGAGGAACATCTCCATTATTTGTAAGTAATGTTATCACTGATTATAAAGCAACAAAAAGTAAGTTAGAAATAACTACATCTTATGGATTCTTCGATGGAGAAACAAATAAATTTTATAAAGATTATAATAAAAGTGTTCCTTTAGATGAATATACTGGAAGTAGTACAGGAGAGCCAACTACATTTTTAAAAGATTATGTTAATAATAATAAAGATAAACTAAATACAATTGTTTATACTTTCGAAAGTAGTGATGGAAGCAACTATTACTTCACAGGATTTAAAAACAATAAATAATAATATGAAAAACGTGACTATTTATGTCACGTTTTTAATTTGCTTTATAATTGCAATAATAGAGTATTAAACTAATGTCCATTTGTTGTATAATAAAATTGAGGTGAGAGATATGAATGAATATATTAATTTAGATGAAAAAAATATTGATGAAGAACATATTTGTTGTGCTATAGGAGATCCTAAACATCAAGAGGGTGTAGATAAAAAGAAAGAATGGATTAAAAGTAAATTAAAAGACGGACATATATTTAGAAAACTAAACGCTAGAGGAAAAATCTTTATTGAATATGAACCAATAGAAACTGCTTGGGCACCTATTAATGGTAAAAACTATATGTATATTTATTGTTTATGGGTAGCAGGTAGTTTTAAAGGAAAAGGTATTGGCAAAGAATTATTAGAATATGCAATAGAAGATGCTAAAAAGAAAAAAATGAGTGGAATTTGTACAATAGTTACCCAAAAGAAAAAACCATTCATTGGTGATAAGAAATTTTTTGAGCACTTTGGATTTAAAGTAGTAGATACTATTAATGATTATGAATTAATGGCACTTTCTTTTGATGATAAAGAAACACCAAGATTTAATGATAATGCTAGAGCAATGAAAATAGAAGATAAAAATTTCACAATCTATTATTCTAATGAATGTCCTTATGTAGAATATGAAGTTAAAGAATTATCTGATTATACAAAAGATAAAGGTATTAAATTAAATTTTATAAAAATAGATTCTTTAGAGAAAGCTAAAAATTCTCCATGTATTATAAATAATTGGGCTAACTTCTATAAAGGAGAATTTGTTTCTAATACAATACTAAATGCAAATGCTTTTGAAAAGTTATTAAAATAGATTAAATATAGAACAGCCTTATAGTTGTCTGTTCTTTTTTATGATATAATATTTGTAATATAGGTGGTAGTATGAATATATTAATATCAATAGATGATAACTATGTAAGATATGCTATTAATTTAGTTGACTCTATCAGTCAAAATAATAGTGAAAAATTAAATGTATTTTTAATACACGATAATTATTTAAGTGATTATTCAATAAATTTATTAAAAAAACACATTGAAGATAATAGTATAGGTGTTTTAAATACGATATATTTTAATGTTGATTCTATAAATCTACCTAATAATATTGATTATATTCCAACAAATGCATATTATCGATTATTCGCACCATTTTTATTACCAAAAGATGTAAAAAGAATTCTTTATTTAGATTCTGATATTATTTGTAATGGTTCTATTGAAGAATTATATAATTGTACATTTGATAATAATATATTAGTTGGTTGTGAAAATATGCTACCAGAACACCTAAATATATGGCGAGAAAGAAATATTACTAGATTAAGTTTACCTAATGACTATAGATATATAAATTCTGGTGTTTTACTAATTGATGTTAAAAAGTATTGTGAAAATATAACAAAAGAAGAAATATTGGATTTTATCAAAAATAATTATGAAAAATTGAAATTTGGAGATCAAGATGTTACTAATAAACTTTTCTTCAATAGAATTAAAATAATAAATAAAAAATACAACTATCAAATAAATACTGTTAAAGATAATGAAATAATAGATGACATTCGATTAGTACATTATTCTGAAAGAATGAAACCATGGAATATGAATTATGATGATCCTGAAAAGGCAATTTTTTATTACAATATAATAAAGAAAAGAGGAGATTATAACTTATTAAAAGAATTGATAGAAAAACATTATCAAAATAAAGCTATAAATTTTTATAATAAGTTAATTGATAAAGAAAACTAATATGATAGATTTAATAATACCAATGTATAATTGTTTAGATACTATTGATAAAACATTAAATAGTATATATTGCCAAGATAGAAAAGATTTATATAAAATAATTTTAGTAGATGATTGTTCCTCATGTGATTACACTTCTGTTCTAGATAAATATAGCAAATCATTAGATATAACTTATTTAAGACTAACTCAAAATTATGGACCAGGAATAGCGCGCCAATATGGAATAGATCATAGTAATAGTCAATATATTATGTTTATAGATGCAGATGATTTACTTTATAATGACAATAGCATTATATGTTTATATAATAAGATTTGTACCGGATTAGATTATGTAAGTTCTTTAACATATAATGAATATAGTAAAACAACAAGTTGTAATTCAGGAGACTTACATGGAAAAATGTATAGTAGAGACTTTATATTAAAAAATAATATTAGATTTAATGATAGTAGATTTCATGAAGACAATGCATTTAATAGTTTGGTTTTACTAAATAACCCATCAAAAAGTTTTATTGATAGTATTGTTTATATTTATTCATATAATAAGAAATCTTTAACTAAAAGCAATGAAAATGAAGAGTTTTATAGACTTGAAATATATATAAAAAATATGAAATATGTTATTGATACAGCAAGTATTAACAAATGTAAAAGTGAATTAATCAAAGAGTATATTGAAAGAAAATATAGTTATTTAATTAATTATTACAATAATTTAGACAAAGATAAAAAAGAAATATTAAATAAATGGTTAGAAGATAATAATTTAAAAGTCATAAGCATTTAGAAAGAAAATATATATGTTAAAATAAATATAGGTGGTTCTATGTCTAAAATATCTAATGTATTAACAATGATACAGCTTTTACAATCAGGAAGAAAATATAGCATAAGTGAATTATCAGATGAGCTTGAAGTTTCAGAAAGAATGATCAGAGTATATAAAGAAGATTTAGAAAAAGCAGGCATCTATATTGATACAATAATGGGCCCATATGGAGGATATGTATTAAATCAGTCAGTTCGTATGCCAGTAAGAAAATTTAAAATGAAAGATGCTAAATTGTTAGATAAATATATTACTGATGAGAAAGATAAAGAAATAAAGGACGAACTTATATTACTTCAAGATAAAATTAAAGGTGTATATATAGGAAGTAAGCAAGAAGAAAAAGAATTAAATCTAAAAGATGAAATAGGAAAAAAATACAATCTATTAACTAGAGCAATAAAAGAAAAAAGAAAAGTTAAAATATTGTATTATTCTTATGGTAAAGGAGAAAATGAAAGAGTCATTGATCCTGCAGAAATGTTTTTATTTCAAGATGGTTGGTATTGTGCAGCCTTTTGTGAGAAAAAACAAGATATTAGACATTTTGAATTAAAAAGAATAATAAAATATGAATTATTAGATGAAAAATATGAGTAGACGAAATATTGCCTCCTTTTAAGTTATATTGAACTTGAAAGGAGATTTTTTATGGAAAAAAGCATGAAAACAAATTTTGAATTTTTAAAAGAAAGGGTGGTTGATTCATTAAATAGTACAGATTTAGAATTCATTAGAAATGAATTATCTAAATTAGAAGAATCTACATTATTTAGTGGAGTTGGTGGCTCAAGTGTAGTAAGTGATTTTGGTGCTAAAGTTATTAATGCAAAGAATGCTATAGTTTCAGTAAACAGTGAACCAAGAGATTTTATATATCGAAATAACAATGCATTTAAAAATGTAGTAGCGTGTAGCTATAGTGGAAATAACTATGGTGTAGAATTGTCATTTTTAAGAGGTTTAAAAAAGTATCTATTATCAAATAATTCATTTGATGAAAAAGATGTAACTTACTTAAAATATGATACTAATATTGATAAAGAAAGAAGTTTCATTTCTTTAGGAGCAACACTTATTCCAGCTAGTATACTAATGGATTATTATTTAAATGGAAGAGATAATCCTATGTTAGAAAGTATAGAAGAAGCTTCTTTTGATTTTGATTTGGAAAGTGATATTTATGAAATATATAGTGGATATGATACAAGTACATCATCAAAATATTTAGAATCAACAATGGTTGAATCAGGAATAGGAATACCTATAGTTCATGATAAATATGCATATTGTCATGGAAGAAGTACATTAGGTATCAATTATAATGGAATAGCTATCTATTATAATAGAAATACAGAATTTGATGAACTAATGTTAGAAGAATTAAAACAATATTATAGTAGGATTATAACAATTGATTCAAAATATGAAGATCAAATACTAGATGATTATCAAATGCTTGTACAAAGTATGTATCTATCAAAATATATTGCTGAAAAAAAGAATAAAGACTTATCTAAAGTAGAATACTCACCAATAGTAAAAAAGCTATATAAATACAAAGGTAAAATATAATAAATATTTAAAAAGACCGATTGAGGTCTTTTTTATTCTAAAGTATTGACAAATAAAGAACATAAATATACAATATTATTGTATTAAGTAAGTAATACAGTGAGGTGAATTTATGGAATTTACATTTGAAAATAACATACCAATATATATACAGTTGTTAGATTATATGAAAATATATCTAATTTCTGGAGTATTTAAATGTGGTGATAAACTTCCATCTGTTAGAGAATTCGCAACAACATTTAAAGTAAATCCTAATACAATGCAAAAAGCTCTTGCTGAACTAGAAAGTATGAATCTTATA
>JAFOMI010000003.1 GCA_017418945.1 Bacilli bacterium | reverse complement strand
TGAACTGAACCCCAAAAGTTGGACAGTTTATAAATAGTTTCTAATTAGAGGATTGTAACCTGTAATTTACAGGAGACAATCCTTTTAATTTTACTTTAATTCTATCATAATTATAATAATTTATATAGTCATCTATTGCTAAAATTAATTCATCTATATTTTTATATTTATCTTCTTGGTCATAAAACATTTCTGTTTTAAGTAGTCCAAAAAAGTTTTCCATCATACCATTGTCCATACTATTTCCTTTTCTTGACATACTTTGCTTTATACCTTTGTTCTTTAATCTTTGTTGATATGATTGATGTTGATATTGCCATCCTTGATCTGAATGAAATATTAAGCCTTCAAGATTATCATTTTTATTAAATGCTTTATTAAGCATATCATTTATTTGTTCTAAGTTAGGTGATTTAGAAGTATTATAAGATACTACTTCACCATTAAAGCCATCTAATATTGGTGATAAATAACATTTTTCTCCACGAAGATTAAATTCAGTAACATCTGTATACCATTTTTGATTTGGCTTATCTGCATAAAACTCACGATTAATATAATTATCAGCTATTTTACCAACTGTTCCTTTATATGATGAATATTTTCTTTTATTTCTTTTTAATGGCTTTAAGCCTAGTTTAATCATTACTCTATAAACTTTCTTATGATTAATATTATAACCTTGATTTCTAAGCTCTAATGTAATTCTACGATAACCATATCTTTCTTTATTATTAATAAATATTTCCTTTATTTTATTTATAATTTCTTTGTTTTTATCATCTTTATCAGTTTTAGATAAGGTGTAATAATATACTGATTTAGCTAAACCTGATACCTTTAGAAGAATCATTAATGGATATGTTAGCCGAAGTTCACTTACAACATTTACTTTTTCTTCTGTTGTTGATTCTTCCTTGCTTGAACAACGGCTCTCAATTTTTTTGAGTATTCAAGCTCCGCTTTTAAATATAAGTTTTCTTTTTTTAATCTTTCATTTTCTTCTTCAAGTGTTTCATTTTTTTTAGGCTTTAATTCTTTTTTGTTCATAGTTGGACGACCTCGCTTTCGTTCAACTATATTATAACCCATTTCTTTATATTTTTTTATCCATGCCTGTAATAAACTATCACTGGGTAGTCCAATATCTAAAGCAACAGTCCATACTGGTTCATTATTTATTAAAACTCTATCAATTGCTTCTTGCTTTTCGTATTTAATATAAACCTTATTCTTATTAGTTCTTAAAACATCAAATCCGTGTATATCTATTAATTTTACTAAATAGTTTACTCCGGATGTTCTAATTCCATATTTTTTTGAAACTGAACTTGTTGATAATCCTGATTTCTTATCCTTATATAAATTTATTTTATCCTCATAACTTAATTTACCCATATAAAAACCTCGTTTCTATGTCCAAGAAACGGGGTTCATATCATAATTTAATCTCTTTTTCTTTTTAGCAGTTTCTTTTGATATATTATATTCTAATATATTAAATTTATTTTTTTTATCCATTAATTTAATATATTCTTTTAATACATCTTTTTCTTGAGTAATAATACAATTATCTTCTTCTATTTTCTTTGATAGTTCTCTTAATTGATTCAAGTTATCATAATCTCCATTTTCTAAATAATTTAAATCAATTTTTCCAGTCCTTTCATATCTTTTAATATTATTTTCAGCAATTATTTTATCAATTGAGAAACAATTAACTAGTGAATAAATTGCTATTATGATTATTAAATAATATCTTAATACATTAAACTCTTTTTTAAATATA
>JAFOMI010000018.1 GCA_017418945.1 Bacilli bacterium | reverse complement strand
TATTCATAATCATCTAAAAAAGAATACTTTTTATCACCTTTTTTATAACCTAATGCACAATTTAAATTTATATTATTCATAGATACAAATATATTATTTTCTATATTCTTATTATTCTTTTTTAATTTCTTAATTAATTCTTTAATTTCTTTTCTTTTACTTTTTCCATCATCTAGTAAAGAGCAACTTTCAAATAGTGGACATGCACAATTTATAAAAGTTAAATCATTATAATTTTTCCAAGATATAATATCTTCTTCATTTACTAAATAAAGTGGTCTTATTAATTCCAGTCCCTCAAAATTATCACTATGTAATTTTGGCATCATAGTCTTTATTTCTGAAGAATAAAACATAGATAATAATGTTGTTTCAATAACATCAGAGAAATGATGGCCTAAAGCAATTTTATTGCATCCAAGTTCTTTTGCTTTGCTATATAAATATCCTCTTCTCATTCTTGCACACATATAACAAGGTTCATTTGGAGTAATTTTCTTTATAACATCAAATATATCACTTTCAAATATTTCTATAGGAATATCCATAAGTTTTGCATTATCTTTAATATATTGTAAATTATAATCATTATAACCTGGATTCATACATACAAATCTAGCTTCAAATTTAAATTTACCATGTCTAATTAATTCTTGAATACATTTAGCAAGTAAAAATGAATCTTTTCCTCCACTAATACAAACCATAACTTTATCATTCTCTTTTATTAATTCATATTCTTGTACACCTTTAACAAACTTAGACCATATTTCTTTTCTATATTTAGTAATTATACTTCTTTCTATTTCCTTACTCTTTTCCATTATACTTCTCCAATACTTCATCAAATATTCTAAAGAATTCATCTAATTCTTCTTTTTTAGTTAAATGAGATAAACTTATTCTCATAGAGGAATTAGCAAGTGTTTTATCATTTGTTAAAGCATAAATACTTTTAGAGGGAATATTTTCTGGACAACAAGATGTTTTTGATGAAATATATACATCTTTTTCTCCTAATAATTTTACAAAATCACTAGATACTACTCCTTTAACACTAAAATTAATAGTATTAGGAATTGAATTAAAAGTGCTATTAATAACAAAATTTCTTTCTTTTAATTTATCAATCACATAATCATGTAATTCTTTAATATAAGCTTTTCTTTCATCTAACTTAGTAGTAGCTAATTCTAATGCTTTATCTAAAGCAACTACCTCTGCAGTTACTGGAGTTCCAGATCTATAAATAGTAGTACTCTTTCCTCCATAAATAATTGGTACTAAACCTATTTCTTTTCTTTTAACAAGTAATCCAAATCCATTAATTCCATAAAATTTATGTGGTGCGATTGTTACTAAATCTACATCTTTTAAATCTATATGTTCTTTGCCTATTATTTGTGATGCATCAGTATGAAAATATATATTAGGATATTCTTTTAACATTTTACCTATTTCTTCAATTGGTTGTCTTATTCCAAGTTCACTATCAACAGATGTAATACTAACTAAAATAGTATCATCTCTTATTAAACTTTTTAATTCTTCTATATCTATAATTCCATCTTTATTTACAGAAACTAAATCTACATCAAACCCTAAAGATTGCATATAAGAAGCTGGCGCAACTATTGAACTATGTTCTAACTTAGAAATAATAATATGTTTACCTCTAGATTTATATCTATTACATATTCCTTGGATAACCAAATTATTACTTTCTGATGCACCCGATGTAAATATTATTTCATCATCTGGCAAACCTAAATATTTAGCAATATTTTTACTAGCATTATCTATAGCATTTTTTGCTTCTAATCCAAGTTTATGTGTACTATTTGGATTAGCAAAATATTTAATAGTCGCTTCATTAAACACATCAAGTACTTCTTTATCCACTGGTGCATTTGCTGCATAATCTAAATATATCATAAAATCACTTCTTTCTAATTAAAGATACCCCACTCATTTCTTTTGGAATATCAATATTCATTAAATCAAGCATAGTTGGTGTTAAATCACATAATCTACCATCATTTAATTCAACATTATCTTTTGTTACTATTAATGGTACTAAATTAGTAGTATGAGCAGTAAAAGGATTCTTTGTTTCATAATCTATCATCTTTTCAGCATTTCCATGATCTGCTGTTATAAGCATAATTCCATTATGTTCCATTACTTTTTTATATATCATTCCAACTGCTGTATCTATTGTTTCAACTGCTTTAATTGCAGCTTCTAAATTACCTGTATGCCCTACCATATCAGTATTTGCAAAATTTAATATAATAACATCATATATATCTTTATCAATTGCTTCAATTACCTTATCTCTTACAATATTTGCACTCATTTCAGGCATTAAATCATAAGTTTCTACTTTAGGAGATGGAACTAATATTCTATCTTCATTTTTATATGGTTCTTCTCTTCCTCCATTAAAGAAAAATGTAACATGCGCATATTTTTCAGTCTCTGCAATTCTTAATTGTCTTAACCCTAAATTAGATATATATTCACCAAATGTATTTTTTAATTCTTCTTTATTAAACGCAATATATACATTATTTAAAGTTTCATCATAATTTGTCATACAAACAAAATAAGTATTTATATTCTTTCTTTCAAATTCATTAAAAGATGAATCAGTTATAGCTCTTGTAATTTCTCTTGCTCTATCTGGTCTAAAATTAAAGAATATAACACCATCATTGTTTTCAATTTCTTTTCCATTATCCACTATAAAAGGTTTAATAAATTCATCAGTTACATCTTCATTATATGAAGCATTAATTCCATCTAATGCAGAAGAATAATTATTTCCTTTTGCATACATTATTGCATCATAACATTCTTTAATTCTATTCCATCTTTTATCTCTATCCATTGCATAGAATCTACCTGAAACACTAACTATTTTACCAATTCTTAGTTCATTAATTTTATCTTCTAACATTTTAATAAAATCTATTCCACTCTTTGGAGAGGTATCTCTTCCATCTGTAAATGCATGAATATATACTCTATCAAAATTCTTATATTTGCAAAATTCTAATAAACCAAATAAGTGATTTAAATGTGAATGAACTCCTCCTGTTGAAACTAATCCCATAATATGTAAATTAGAATTATTTTTAATACAATTATCAATTACATCATTTAAAACTTTGTTATCATTAATAGATTTATCTTCTATAGATTTACTAATTCTTGTTAATTCTTGATAAACTATTCTCCCAGCACCTATATTAGTATGACCTACTTCAGAATTACCCATTTGTCCTTCTGGTAAACCTACTGCATTTCCTGATGCATTAACTTTAGAACTACCATATTTTTTAAATAATCTATCTAAATTAGGTGTATTTGCTAATGCTACTGCATTTCCTTCTATTTTATCACTTATTCCAAAACCATCTAAAATTGTTAACATTAATAATTGTTTATTCATAATTGCCTCCTAATACTTTTCAAAAATATCTTTTAGATATTTTCCTGTTTCTGTTAAATTACTATCATCTATTTTAAATGTATTTTCTTTTAATATCGCACTAGATTCATTTTTATTACTTAAATTCCATGCAATAATACTTATACTATTATCCTTTAATAATCTAATCCATTTATCCGTTTCATCAAAATAAACTCCACCATTTCCACTCGCATCAGATACTCCAAACTCAGATACTATAACAGGAATATTTGAATTTAATGCTTTTATTAATTTTTCTCTAAGTTCTTCTTTATGAGTCCCTGAATAAAAATGAAGAGAATATAAAATATTTTCATAATTAAGTTTTATAACTTTATCTACATCTTTTGAATAATCTGTTGTTCCTACTATTATTAATGATTTACTATTATTTTTTCTAATAACAGGAATAATTTCATTTGAATATTTACTTATATCATCAAAAGTAGTATTACCATTTGGTTCATTACATATTTCATATATCAAATTTGGTTTATCTTTATATTTCTTACTAATTTCATCAAAGAATTCTTTAGATTTATCTATATACATTAAAGGATTATTATCGCTTAATATATGCCAATCTATAATTACATACATATCTAAATCAATTAAATCATCTATCATTTTAATTACTTTATCTTTTATAAAAGGATTATCTATATATCCACCTTCTTTTGTATACATTGCTATTCTAAAAGTATTAATATTAAAATTTGTTTTTAATAGTTTTAGATTTTCTTTAGAATATAAATCAGAAAACCATTGTATGCCATGAGAACTAATTCCCTTTAATATAAATTCTTCATTATGTTCATTTAATATTTTAGTTCCTTTTACTTTTAAATAACCATTATAAGAAGGATATTTATTCTTTTCAATAATTTCTTTATTCTTATTTTTATTCTTAGTATCTATATTAGAATTATCAATAAATATTCTATAACAAATTCCTCCTAAAAACATAAAGATTAATAATATTAAAATTGTTTTTACATAATCTTTCATATTATATCTCCTTTATAATTTTTTAAACATTACAAATAATATTATAACAAAAAAAAGATAAATCTTAAACAATTTATCTTTTTTATTAATGTAATATTTTTTTAAAAGCATTATTTACAGATGATTTTTGATTAACAATATCTTTTTGTATTTTTTCAGTTAAAAATTCTTCTCTTAAATCAAAATATTCTTTTAGTTTTTCTTTTTCCTTTTTAGTAATTTTTAAATAATTATCAAATATAATTCTTGTAAAGAAATAATTCATTTCATTTAAATTATATTTATATAAATTATCTATATCACTATTAGGGCTTATTCTATACGCACCAGGATCTCCAATAAAAATACCTTCTTGAGTCATTAATAAACTTCCACTATTTAAATCATCTAGTTTTATTTTATTATCAGAAATAGTTTTTAAATCTTCTTTTATTAATTCTAAATCACTTATTAAATCAGATACTTTAATAGTACCAATTCTTTCTTTAGGTGCCTCGATCTTAAAAGTAGTTGTATATCCTATAAAGTTTAAATCTTTATCAAAGATTGCTCTTTTTGGAAGTAAAATTCTCTTAGTATCAACAAAGCTCATTTTATTTACTTCATCAAGGGTTAATTTATGTCTATATTTTAAATAATCATTATATATTTTTAGTACTTCTTTTTTATAAATATAAACTTTTCCCTCCATGCCACAAACTTCATCACCTAAGTAATTGTTATCCATATCTTCTTTAGAAATATCAACTTGTTCTTTTCCTAAATATAATTTCATACAAAAACCCCTTTTTTATTAGGGGTATATTATCATAATAATTAAATATAGTCAAATTTATAAATCTAATAAAAACATTTCAAATCCAAAGAATTTATCTTTATTTCCTGTTACTATATCATAATCAAGTGAAGATAATTTTAAAAGAATCTTTTTAATATCATTTACATTATAATTTGATTTCATGGCAATTGAAATTCTATATGGATGTTCTTTTAAAATACTAACTATTTCTTTTTCAGAATATCCACTATTTCTCATTATTTTAACTTGAAGCATTAATCTAAATTGATTTGAAATAGTAACAATTAATTTTATAGGGTCTTCTCCACTTTTTATTAAATCATTATAAATACTAATTACTTTATCTTTTTCTTTATTAACAATAGCATTAGTTAATTCAAATATATTATTTTCTATATTATTTGTTATAACATCTAAAACATCTTCTTTGGTTATTTTTTTATCATCTAATTTATATATAAACATTTTATCTAATTCTTTTATTATATTTGATAACTCATAACCAACTTTAGATATTATTAAATCAATTGAAGAACTTGATATAGAATATCCTTTCGAGATAATATAATCTTTAATATAATTACTTAATCTATAACTTTCTATCTTATTACAATCATAAACCTTACTTACTTTACTAACTAATTTTGTAATTTTCTTTCTTTGGTCTAATTTTTCATCTTTAACAACAAAGACAATAACAACATCATCAAAAGGATTCTCTAAATAATTAGAAAGTTCTAAAGTTTCACTATCAGATAATGATTTAGACGCTGTTAAGAAAGACGAATTTTCACATATAATCATTTTTTTATTAGAAAACATACTAACAGTTGAAGCTTCTACTAATACGCTAGATATTGTATCATTATCTAAATTATAATTAACAATATCATCTTCTTCAATATTATTACTTTTCTTAATTTCTTCTAATTTTTCTTTAATCAAATAATTTTCTAAGCCAAAAATTAAATATGTATTCATCTTTTTCACCCATAAATATTATAACAAAAAAAAACGTTTTTAATAACGCTTTTTCTTATTTTCTAATTCTTTTTTTCTCATTAAAGCTTCTCTTTTTAAAAGTCTTAAATACATATAATCTGTATATCTTTTTTCATTCATTTCATTTATGTCCATTGAGTCAGTCTCTATTTTACTATTTAATTTTCTTGCTGTTAAATCTAATAATTTAGAATTATTTGTTGTAGCAACAACTTTTTCAATACTACTATTACCAAATCTATCTGGTCCTAACATATTTTTACCCCCCTTTTTTTTAGGTGTTTTAAATATTACCACTAAACAAAAGAAATGTCAAATTTGACACTTCTTATTTAATCATTTCAAATATTTCTTTAAAGTTCATAGAATTAGATGCTTTTATCAAAATAATATCATCTTTATTAGCTAAAGAAAGAACTTTATCTGCTGCTTCTTTATTATCTTTACACATAATAACCATATTATTGCCATTATCTGCGGTTTTAGCAATATACTTAGATAATTCTCCAACAAGAATAACTATATCTATATTATTTTCATTTAAAACTTTACCAACATTCATATGTAATTCTTTAGAATAAGATCCAAGTTCAAGCATATCACCTAAAACTGCTATTTTCTTATTTCCATTCATTTTACTTAAATAAGTAATAGAAGATTTCATTGAATCATAATTAGCATTATAACAATCATTAATAATAGTAAAGTCATTTTGAGATTTAACTATTTCTAATCTCATTTTAGTTAATTCTAAATTATAAATACCTTTTTTAATATCTTCTAAATCAATATTTAATAGTTTTCCAACTGCGATTCCCATTAAAGCATTATATACAAAGGCTTCTCCTCCAACTTTAACAGTGATATCATTACCATTATAATTAAAACTTGTATGTTCACCATATTTTATATTAGATGCCATATAATCACTTTCATTATTAATACCAACAGTTAAAACATTATCTCTATTATTAAGATACCAATTATGAAGCATATCATTATCATTATTAATTATTAACTTACCATTATTCATTCCATCAAGTATTTCTAATTTTGCTTTTAATATATTTTCTCTTGAACCTAAATTACCAATATGCGCAGTTCCAACATTAGTTATTACTGATATATCTGGTCTTGCTATTTTAGATAAAACACTTATTTCACCTAAATGATTCATTCCCATTTCAACAACTAATACTTCTTCATCTTTTAAAGAAAGTATTGTTAAAGGTACTCCTAAATGATTATTTAAATTACCTTTAGTTTTGCATACTTTATATTTAGTAGAAATAACTGATGAAATCATATCTTTAGTACTAGTTTTTCCAACTGAACCTGTTATTCCAATTACTGGTATATTTATATTATCTCTTTTATATGCTGCTATTTGTTGTAAAGCTTTAGTTGTATCATCTACTTCAATAATAAATTTACCTTCTACTTTTTCTTTACAAATACCTTTGCTTATAATAACTCCTTTAGCGCCTTTTTCTAAAGCATCTAAATAAAAATTAGAACCATCATTAGTTTCTCCCTTAATACCAACAAATATATCATCTTTTTTTATTTCTTTAGTATTAATACTAAAATTTAAAAGTTCTGTATTACTTCCACATATTAAATTTCCATTAATAACTTTTATAATATCA
Source organism: Bacilli bacterium (assembly GCA_017418945.1). Taxonomy (GTDB): domain Bacteria; phylum Bacillota_I; class Bacilli_A; order RF39; family UBA660; genus RUG13038. The sequence goes on along the minus strand of JAFOMI010000018.1, from coordinate 13,908 downwards.
TCTAAATACATTCTCATTTTATCACCCATATATATTATACTAAAAAAAAATAAAATGTTAAATACTAACACTTTATTTATATTCTTCCAAATAATAATTAATAACATTTTTTATATCTTCATATACTCTTACATTTCTATCATTATCATTAATTGTTCTATCTAATTCATCAAATAAATCATCTAATAAAATATATCTTAATTCATAATTATTATCTATTTCATATTGATCTAATTTTCTTTTTGATAAATCATATCTTTCATTTGTATATACTACATAATAATTAAATTGTTTAAATCTTTTTCTATCAGGATTATCATAAGCCTTATAATATCTTTTTATTTGATAAAAAGGTTCATAATCTTTTTTCTCAATTGTTATACCAGTTTCCTCTAATACTTCTCTATATAGAGTCTCAGAAAAAGTTTCTCCCTCTTCTACATGACCTCCTGGAAATTGATATGTTCCATCTAAATATCCCATTAAGATTTCTTTATCTCTGTTAATTAATAAAGCTCTTGCTCTTAAGGAAATATCATTTATTTCTTCTCTTGTTAAATTATCAGGATTTAATACTATTGATTTCATAAAAACACTTCCAATCACGTATTACATTATATCAAAGAATTGTATTATTTAATACCTTTTTCTTCAAATCTATATAATAATTCTAAAGAATGAACCATTACATATTTATTATTTTTATTACCCCAAGGGTCTATTTTTTTATCATCCTTATTAAAATAAATAGGAATGCCATAATCTTTTTCCCAATCTTCTAAATTATGAACTGTATCATCAATTAATATATTACCTAATGCATTAACTATATCAGTTTTTTTACATTCAAAAGGAAGAAAAATTGCTTTCTTATTATAATTATGATCTCTTAATAATTTTAATTTTTCTTCTTTTTCTTTTAAACTACATACTTTACCTAATATAGTAACATCTAATTTTACTCTATTTAATATATCAAGAGAATTCTTTATTATTTCACTTCTTTGTAAATGCTTTCCCCAATCAAGTATTTCTACATATTCTCTACCATTCTTTACAATACCTTGTTTTAATAATTTTTCATAATCATCAAACAAATGTGTTTCAGTATCCATTATAACACCATCAAAATCAACATATATTTTCATAAAACACCTCTGGACGTAACTTAATTATAATCCTCTTTAAAAAAAAAGAAAAGAGTAAAATTTACTCTTTTTTTGTAACATTATTTAATACTTTTTCTACCTCTTTATTTGAAACATTTGATACATCATAAAAACCACATTTAGTCATTAACGAATAAGTTTCTTTTTGATTATTCATTATTTCATCAAGTCCTTTTTTTAAATCACATCTAACATCATCATTAGAACTTTCTAAAGTACCATGTACAAATACTTCAACTGTACTTTTTAAATTAAGTAAATAGTTCTCCATTATTAATCTATCGCTCATTACAATCCTCCAATAAATTTATTAAATTATTTTTTAATGTAGTATGTTTTTTTATTTGTTTTTCAAAAAAAGAAACTAAATCTTCGTTTGCTAGATAGTTAGATGAAACTTCGCAAATCTTAATTAATGCCTTTTCATGATTAATCGCATCTTCTAAATATAACAATTCTTTTTGTGTCATTTTTTTCCTCCTCAATTATATTATTTACGTAAATAAAAAAATTAAACGTTTTATTTTTTTTTAAACATGTTAAAATATAATTAATCTAGGAGGACCACAATGGAAAAAACATATATAAAAATAGCATATAAAGGGAAATTAACTAACAATATTAAAAAAGAGAATATTAAAGGAGCAAAATTTGTATATAAAGGAAAAGTAACAAAAAAATATAATAAGAATATTTGTAATATTCTTATTAAAGATGCGATAAATAATGGTGTTTCAATAAAAAAAGGTATTGGTGGTTATGTAATTAAAGACAAAGAATTTTTAATAATAGAAAAAAGAAAATTAGATGATATTAAGATAAGAACTTTCAAAAAAAGAAGATTAGCTGCAATTATAACAACTGCGTCAATATTAGCGGGATTTATATCATTAAATGAAGTAATGAAGAAAAAGAAAAATGAAACATTAATAGAACCTACTAGTACTATTTCAACAATAGATATAAATGAAAATAAAGAAAAAACAGAAGAAAAAATATATATAATTAAACATGAAGGTATAAATATCGAAGATAAATGTGCTTATGATAATCTTAAGAAAAAATATATAAGAGCTATTGCTGAATACTCATACATATATGGATTAGATACAAATTTAGTATTGGCAGTATTAACTCAAGAAAACAAAAATGAAGTTAAAAATGATGATTTAATAGGAGGACATGGAATTGCTCAAATAGAAGGTCCAGTTTGGAATGGTAAGACAATTGTAGCATATAATTTTGTAAAAAAAGAATATGAAGAAAGTGAACCAATAGATATTTTTAGATGTGATGAAGATCCAGAATATTGTATTAAAATTGCATGTATGATATTAAATAATCATTATAATGTAATACATAATAATTATTCAAACAAATTCACACCAGAAGAAGAAGTACAAGTAACTTTAATAGCATATAACAAAGGTATAGGTACTACTGAAGAACAAATTGCTAAATCTAACAATTTTGAAGAATTCTCTAAAAACATGATTGGAACTCCAGGTGGCGACGATGAATACTTACACAAAGTTTTATCCTTTATTTATAACGATGACGTTATTACAATGAAAACAGATGATAATAATGAATATACAATGCAAATAATTAATACTGCTGGTGATTCAATTAATAATGAAAAAAGTTCTTATGATATTGAAGATGACTATATTGCTTCAGATGGAAATTCATACAAAAAAAGACCCCATAAATAATTTATGGGATTTTTTTAATATATAGGTAAATCTAAATTATATTTTAAACTATCTACTAGATTAGATATATAATCATCTAACCTAGTATTTTTTTCTTTTTCATTTTTATATTCATTTAAAATATCTTTGATTACTCTACTCTTTATATTTTCATCATTTACATACCTAAGTATATTGCTTAATCTTTTATATTTTATATCTATAATATTTGAAGAAGAAATAACTTCTTCCATAGCTGCTAATTTAAGAGCAGTTTCTTTATCAACAGGATAAACTTTAATTATTTCATTAGCAACTTCATCTACCCTTTCTTCAAAGGTTAAATGTCCATTATATTTATATTTCATATTAAAACTTCCTAGTAAATATTTTCTTATAATTATCTAATAATTCAGGAGTTAATGTAATAGGTTTATCTTTATCAAATTCACCATTAATTAAACCATCAAGCATATTATTTAAAATACCAGACATAACTGTTTGAAGACCTCTTGCTCCTGTTTTCATAGAAATTCCTTCTTCAGCCACTTTATTTAAAAATTCATCACTATAATTTATACCTTTATAGCCATACATTTTAACTGTCTTTTCAAAATTAGCAAGCGGACTAATTTTAGAATTTATCAATATATTTTTAAAATCATCAATATTATAAGAATTAGTTGAAGTTAATACTTTTATTCTTCCAAAGAATTCTCTCATTAAACCATATCTAATATAATCTTCTGGAGTAACAGTATATTCGTTTTTAACTACTTCTTCATTTGCACTAAATCCCATTACATGACTAGATTTCTTAACACTTTCAATCTTTTCTTCTCTAAGATTTGTAAAAGCTCCACTTAGAATAAAAGTATTTTTACTTGTATTAAATTTAACACTTCCTCCAAATGGATATCCATCTTTTGCTACTTCATATTCACCGCCACCAATAAATGTTAATAATTCATGTTGAACTTCTTCTTTCATATCAACACCTGCTATAGCATTTTTTTGGAATGCAATTTTATCTACTTCATCAAATACAATAATTCCTCTTTCAGCCATATCTAAGTCACCATCTGCTTGTTCTAATAAATCTTTTAATAAATCAGTAACAGATGCTCCTACATAACCAGTACCAGAAAAGTTAGTTGAAGATGCTATAACAATTGGTAACCCTAATTGTTTTGCAATATCTTTTAATATAGCAGTTTTTCCTGTTCCAGTTTCACCATCTAATAAAATAGAAGCTTTTCTAGAATCAAGTTCTGTCACATCTAATTCTCCATCTTTTAAAACATCATCAATTATCATTTGATTATTATAAATTTGATTAACTAAGACTTTAATAGTATTTTCTTGACCTACTATTTTTTTTGAAGTCTCACTAATAATTTTCTTAGGATCAATAGAACTTGCTGGACTTGCTGGTGGATTTGATAATGCTCTTTCTTTAATATCATCTAACTCTTTAAAAACATTATCACTAGGCTTAGTTGCTGCTTCATTTTTCTCTTTATTTTCAGGATTTAAAGTAATCTTTACATTCATACTTTGAACTCTTACACTTGCGCCTAAACATTGACTTATAACTTTATCTATAACATCCATTCCATAATTTTGTTCTTCATCTTCTTCATCGTTGTAATCATTATAAATACTATTTACATCATCCAAACTGAATTCTAATTCTGTATCATCCTCTTTTGTCATAAGATTACCATTTTCATCTTTTTCAAAAAGAATTTTTATTAATTTATTTGAAAGAATTAATATAGCTTCTGATTCTTCGCAATCATATTTATCCATTATTTCATTTAAATAATCATTTTCAAATAATATAAGCGATTTATCATTTTTTTCTTCTTCTAATTCTATTTTATTTGGAACACTTAAAAAATCATTAGTATTTGTTTTTATTAAATCTATTTCTTTTTTAGTATCTCCTTTAAATTCACCTGTTTTAATTTTAAAATCATCAATTGCGTCATCATAATCCACAAATACTATTTCAGTTAAAGAATACTTTCCATCAGAATCAACTGAATAAATTGCACCAAATTTATTTTTTACCATAATACCACTCCCAGTTATTTATTTTTTTTAAAGAAAAAAAGAAGATTTTAAAACCGCAATAAAACTACTTAACTAAAGTAATCTTATTATGATTTCCAACTTTAACGTTGTATACATCTTCTTTTTGAACTTTTTTGTCAACAAAATTGACATATTTAAATTTTATTGTTGTGTTACCTTTTTTTAAACCTTTGAAAACATACTTAGTATAGATAGGCGCACCTGTCTTTCCAGATTTGTTTTCATCTTTAATAACATAACTCTTACTAATTTTAACAATATCTTTATCTTTTATTTCATATTGCCACTCGTATGGAACTCCGGCATTAGTCTTATAAACAAACTCTATCTTCAACGAAGAATTATATTTATAAAGAGCAAAAACTAATAAAATTACTACTAAAAGTATAATTATAATTAACTTTTTTCTCATAATACCACTCCTTACTTAATTATAGCACACATTTTATTAATACTTGTAAAGATTTTTTAATATTTTATTCTTAATCATCCAATTTTTTCTTTTTATATACTAGACTAAATATAGTAATACATATAATAAAATTTAAAACATAAGTTAAAATAATCTCATAATTAATTGTGACTTTTAATTTATTAATTATTTCTGCAACTGTATCTGCAAATCTTGTTGTATATAATAATTTACTAATTTTTAAAAATGATTTATTTATTGCTCCAAATGTTGGTAGCATTCCAATAATAATAGTAATTGGTGCACAAATTCCATTCGCAGACATTTGATTTTTAGAAATAATACCAATAGTTGCACCTAAAACCATAGAGCATATAGATGATAAGATAATAGATACAAAATAATAAATATAATTAATTCCAGATATTTTAATTAATGGAATAAATAATGAACAACTAAGAATAGTTGCTATTAAAATAAACAATCCATTTCCTATAAAATATTCTAATGGTTTAACATTTGCAAACATTAAACTTCTTAATGTTCCCTTTTCTTTTTCTTCAGCAATCAAAGATGCCATTATATTTAATGAACAAAATAAAATATTAATTGGTAAATATATTAATGAAAACATTTCTTTTCCAGTTTTAAATAAGAAATAAAAGCAATAAGTCATTATTGGAAACATTAAAAAGAATAATAATTGTCTTTTATTTCTTCCCATATCCATTAATGTTTTTTTATAAACCGCTATTACATGATTAATACTCATTATACTAATTCCTTTCCAGTAAGATCTATAAATACAGTTTCTAAATTAGGTTCAGAAGAATGAATTGATAATATACTATTATTCTTAATAAGGTCTCCTAATTCATCTAAATCTTTTTTTAAGCTCTTAAAAACTAATTCCTGATTATCTTTTGTTAATACATAAAACATATTATTTTTATTATGTCTCATACATATATCTTTTGGAGTACCAAATTCTACTATTTTACCTAAATGTAATAACGCAACTTTATCACACATTTTAGTAGCTTCTTCCATATTATGAGTAGTTAAGAATATTGTTGTTCCCCTCTTTTTTAAATCAAATAATAAACTATGTATCTTTAAAGATGTTTGAGGATCAAGTCCACTAGTTGGTTCATCTAAAAATAATAATTTAGGTTTATTAATTAATGCTCTTGCTAAAAGTAATCTTTGTTTCATACCTTTAGATAATTTACTAGTAATAACCTTTTTAGAATCATATAATTCTACTTTCTTTAAAATTTCATCTATATCTTCTTTTTTAGTATTATAAATATTTTTAAAAACAAGCATATTTTCATAAACAGTTAATCTTTCATATAAACCAAAATTATCCATAACTATACTTATTTTATTTGATAATGATTCATCCATTCTATTTGGTTTATTATCAAACACTTTAACTTCACCAGAAGTAATATTATATTCCCCTATAAGCATTTTAATTAAAGTTGTTTTACCCGCACCAGAAGGTCCTAAAAAGCCAAATATTTCTCCCTTATTCACACTAAAACTAATATCATTAATCACTTTTTTCTTTCCAAACTTTTTAACTAAATTTTTTACTTCAATTACATTCATTTTTTTCATCCTCTACATAATAATTATTCATATACTCACCTTCTAATATTATATTTAATTATTTCGTAAAATAAATATCATCTATTTCTTTATTAAGAGATTTAGAGGTTACTATTCTTAAATAATTATTTAATTCATCTTTCTTAATAACTATATAACCATCACTTAATAGATTTTTAAAAGTATCATTTTTAAATTGTGAATATGTTAAATCTATTAAAAAATAATTATCACCATCTTTAGGCACTAATACAAAATGATGATCATATGATGATAAATCACCTGTTCTAATAATTCTATTAATAACATGATTTTTATATAATTCATCGCTCACATAAGAAGAATATATTTTACATGTTTGTTCTTCAACTAAATCATTTAATTCTAATTTAACTTTTTTTATACAAGATTTAATCTTATCTTCTTTATTACCAGTTAAATTTAATATATCATATAAATTATTCATATACTCACTTCCTATACTAATTATATCATACAAAAAACGGATTATCATCCGTTTCATATAAATATTATCTTACCACTCAATAATATTTAAATCATTGAATCTTTCATTCCAACTATTTGCCTTTTTATCATATATTTCTTTAGTATTATATTTATGTTTAATTGGTCTAATTGTTTTACTAAAAATATCACTTAATCCATATGGAGCATATATTTTAATATTATTATCTTTTTTGGTTATTCCAATAGCATGAACTGTTGCAATCCATTTATCAATCGCATCTTCTGAATTTATATAAGGTTCAACATCAATATTATATTTTTCTTTTTTCCAAAGATGCATTCTAGCTTCATTTGAAACATCTATTTCATACTTATATCCTTTACTTTTACAATATTCATCTATTAATTGATAATATTTAATATCTGCTTCAACTGATAAATCACTATTATCATAATATATAATATCTATATCTTTTATATTATAGTTTAAATCAATATTATCATAATAATTCCAAACAGTTTGAAATACACTACCGGCGGCAATATAATAATTAGGTAATTTTAAACTATCTATATAATTTAAAACATCCATTAATTCATTATTCTTTTCTAATATAGTTTTTAAAGTTTCTAATTGATCGTTTAATGACTTATGCGTCATTTGTAAACACCTATCTTTTAAAAAATTATATCATAATTTTTTAATTTAAGACTAAAAAATTATGATATAATTATTATTATTTATTAAGGAGGATTAAGAATGAACGAATATAACACATTAGAAAAATGTTTAGAATTATTTAAGTCAGTAAATTGTATTGGAAAAGAAAATTTAATTTTTTTCACATATAAAGATACTGCAAAATCTACAAGTAAAGCCTCTATGTTAGGCGGTGCAGTTGGTGCATTTGCAGGTGGAATGGTAAACGGTGCAGAATATCCATATGATGGATTATTAATTAATAAAACTGAAAATGGTATTGGAATGTTTATGGTTAAACAACCTGGAATACCATTTACATATAAATTAGAAAAAATGGAATTACAAAAAGATAAATTTATTTATTATAGCAATGAAGATATTAAAGATATTAAAATCAAAAAATTTGCACTATTAAATAATAAAAAGAAAAGTATTTTCATAACAACAAGTGATAAGAAAAAATATATATTATGCGCAGATATTGATGAACCAAGATTACCTTATCATAATGATAACTTTTATAAATTCGTTGAAGAATATTCATCAAAATAACATAAAAACTGATTAATAATTTTAATCAGTTTTTATTATTCTACGGAATTAAATTTAAAGATATATTTTTATATTTATCTACCTTAACTGTAATTTTCTCTTCTTTATCTATAGAACCATCTACTATATTAATATATTTAAATGTAATAGTAGTTTTTCCTTGTTTTAAACCTTTAAATATATAATTCGTATAAACTACTCCTCCATCTAATTTCTTATCTTCTTTAGATGTTATATCTTTAGTTTTAACAAATTTAACTATAGATTCATCTTCTATTTTATATTCCCATTTATATGGAACTCCTCCATTTGACTTATAAGTTAATTCTAATTCTTTATTACCCGAAATATTTGGAATTATTACTTTTAATACTATTAATAAAGCAACTATTATTATACTAATACATATCATTACTTTTTTATTCATACTTTACCTCCATCTATTCAGTAGTATTATTATAAATTCCTATTATTTTTTTTAAAATTTTCATAATCATCAATTAACATATTAATTGCAGACAATTCTCTTTTCGATTCTTCTTCAAATAATTTTGAAATATATTTTACATCTCCAATATTTCTTGCATGAAAATAATCTTCTCTAATATATGCCGGTATCAATATTGGAGCATGTCCTTGTCTAATAACATTATAATTAAGTATTAATCTACTTGTTCTACCATTTCCATCTTCAAATGGATGAATTCTTAAAAATTCAATATTAAATAATGCTTCTCTTTCAAATATATCTAGTTTTGACCATTCGTTATAGTATTTATCAAGCAATTCTTTCATAGCATTAGAAATATTATTACTTTTTTCTATAGAATATTTATTTTCAAATTTAACATTAGTATCTATTTTTCTATATCCATTTGATATATACATAGAATGAGCATTTATTGTATTTGCTACTTCTATTATTAAATCTTCTGTTAATAGATTGTTATTAGAATACATTTTATTAAATAATAAATTAAAAGCATTATAATTATCATTTAGTACACTTATATTATGAAAATCATATAGATTTTCAACAGGACCATTATCTTCTTCCATTAAATTATTTGAATATATTAATCTACTTGTTAATATTTGAATATACTGATTCAAAAATTTTTGATTCTTAAAATATTCTAATTCTCTTTCTCCTAACTTTGCCATATTACCACGTATAATCAATCTTAAATAATTATTTTTTTAAATTGATTCCTTTCATTTATATTTTATCATAAAAATGAAAATTATTATATTTCTAAAAAACATAATCAAAAAAGCACTATATAATGGGAATATTTTTTTAAATCCAGGCTTCTATTATTGCAATCGCAAAATATTCTAATCAGTTTAATAAATTGTTATTTATCATTTATTTCTTTTAATTAATATTATTATTGATAATATTGTTACAGCAATAGGAGCTAATCTCATAAATATCCATTCAAATGCTTGATAAAATGTTCCTAATATAGCCCATTCAGTAATACTATAATCCCATGTTTGATAAGGGCTACCTAATATTGCTAACAATATGAATAATAAAATGATACTAATATCTATAATTATTAACGCATGAATTTTTTTCTTTCTTTTCTCTTTTTGATAATTTGATAATTGCTCATTAATCACTTCTAATTTTTCAGATATTACTTTTAAATCATCTTTTTCTTTTTTTTCGATATTTTCTCCAAGAATTTCACTTACTGGTGTTTCAAATAACTCTGAAATATTTATTAACATCTCAGCATCCGGAACAGATAAACCAGATTCCCATTTTGAAATTGTTTGTCTAACAACATGTAATTTAACACTTAATTCTTCTTGTGAAAGCCCTTTATTTTTTCTTAATGTTTTTAGATTATCTTTTAACATAATACACCTTTTCCTTTCATCAAGTTCATTTTATTATAAAATTATCCGTTGCCACAAGCAATAAATTTTAACATCATAATCACTATTATCTAATACAATTATACCACGAAAAAAGTAGATTTTTACATCTACTTCTCTTATCGTAATCTCAAAATATTACAAACTATTTATTATCACTAATCATTCTCTTTTTAAATGTAATAATTGATAGTAATATAACTACTATAAAATAAATAAAAAATACTATTATATGCATAGCTGATAAATTACTAAAATCATTATGCAATGTGCCTTGTATAATATTTAAGCATGCTTCAAAAGGTAATGATTTACATATAATTTCAAACACTCCACCAATTAAATCTTTAGGAAAATACATACCACTTGTAAAACATACTAATTGAACAACTATACTTCCTAAACCACCTGTTCCCTTTTCACTAACTAAACTTCCAATTAATATTCCTAATGAAATAAAGAATATAGAGATTATCATAGATACTAATATTGTAGGTACTATATTTATTGTAAATTCTAATCCCATAATAATTGCGGTTAAGAAAAATAATACGTTTTGAATTAATACAATTGGTAATATAGATAATATATAACCTAATATATAATCACTTGATTTCATTGGTGATGTTCCAAGTCTAATTAAAAATGATGATGTTCTATCTTTTGCAATTAATGTGGCAGTAAATAAAGTAATAAATGAAAATCCAAATAATATAATTGATGGTGTAAAATTTTCTAACTTATAATTATCTGCATCAATATTAAATTGTTGAAATATAAATAATAAGAATAATGGTAAAGCAATTTCAAAAACTAAACTTAAAGGATCTCTTATTAATTCTTTAAAATTTCTTCTAGCAAAATTAATCATTCTCATTATAGTTCACCTCCAGTTGCAATAGAAACAAATGCATCTTCAAAGTTTTTAGTTTTAGTCTTTTTAATTAATTCTTCTGATGTACCAATATCAATTAGATTACCATTTGCCATTATACCAATTCTATCTGATAAACTTTCAGCTTCTTCCATATAATGAGTTGTTAGAATAATTGTTATTTTACCCTTTAATGAATTAATAACTTTCCATAGTTCTTTTCTTGCTATAACATCTAATCCTAGTGTTGGTTCATCTAAGAATAATATCTTTGGATCATTTATTAAACTTATCGCAATTGATACTTTTCTTTGCCAACCACCAGATAGAGTTTTTGCTTTTTTATTTAGTACTTCATCAAGTTTAAACTCCTTAATTAATTCATTAATCTTTTTTTCTTTATCTTTTATTTGATAAACTCCTGCCATAAATTCCAAATTCTCTTTTACAGTTAAATTTTGAGCAATAGCAGTTTCTTGTGGCGATACATTTAAGATTTCTTTTATTTTAAATATATCTTTATTCATATTCATATTTTCTATTATTATATCGCCAGAAGTAGGAAGAATTAAACCTGATAGCATTTTAATTGTAGTTGTTTTACCAGCTCCATTTACTCCTAAAAGTGCAAATAATTCACCTTGTTTAATTTTTAAATCGATCCCATTTACTGCAATTTTATCTTTAAATCTTTTTGTTAATTTCTTGGTTTCAATTGCTATCATTATTTTTTATCTCCTTTCGTAAACACTTTATCAGACAAATCCTCAATAGCTTCTGCTTTTAACAAAGCTATTCCTTTTTCTTTATCACAAAGTACGATAATAGAATCTCCTGATTTAATATCAAACATATCTCTTGCTTCTTTAGGAATTACTATTTGTCCTTTTTCACCAACTTTCGCAATGCCTACAAACTTATCTTTCATATATGCCTCCTTTAAGTATAACCAGTTATACTATTCATACTTAATTATACACTTATTATCCTTAAAAGTAAACATATTAAGAGTTCATAATATTATTTAAAAAAAGAAATTAGATTTTTCTAACTTCTACTCATCGCAATCTCAAAATATTACGAACAAATTAAATTTTACTATTCTACTTCTTATGTTGTGTAAAATAGTCATAATTACCACAATACTCAGTTATCTTTTTATCAGATATGTATAACACTTTATTTGCTAATTTATTTATAAAATATCGATCATGTGATACAAAAAGAATTGTTCCATCATAATTAATAAGTGCTTCTTCTAAGGTTTCTTTTGTTGAAATATCAATATGATTTGTAGGCTCATCTAAAATAATGAAATTGCAATTATCCTGGATTAAAGAAAATAACATTAATCTAACTTTTTCACCACCTGATAATTTTGTTACCTTTTTAAATACATTTTCTCCATAAAATTGAAACTTACATAAAGCACTACGTAGATGAGATTCTTCACCATTGTAGTATTTTCGAGCATAATCTAAAATTGATACTTCTTCATTAAAATTAATTTGTTGAGGTATATATCCAATCTTAACATTACTTCCTATTCTAATATTATCGCTTGAATTATTTATTATTTTTTTTAACAAAGTAGATTTGCCACAACCATTACTTCCTATAATACATATTTTGTCCTTATAATTTATTTTAAGATTAATATCATTAATTAGTTCATTATCTTCTATACTTAAGTTATAATTGTCTATTGTTAAAACATCTTTTCCCGTTCTTTTTTCAATTTCAAAATTAATTGGCAATTCTTTTTTTATAATTGGTTTATCCTTTTTTTCTAACCTATCTAATCTTTTTCTTATATTTTCAGCGCGCTTATAAAATGGTTCTCCACCTGGATAAGCAAGTCGTCCAAATTCTTCTAATTGTTTTATTTTCTTTTTTAAAGCTGCAATTAATTTTTGCTGATCCTTATATTCTTTAAATTCTCGTTCAACTCTTTCCTCATTTTCCACTAAGTATTTTGAATAATTACAATGAAAAACTATAGCTTTACCATTTTCAATTAAAATTGTTTTATTTATCACTTTATCTAAAAAATATCTATCATGGGATACAACAACTATGGTTCCATTATATTTATTTAAATAATCTTCTAGCCATTCTATTGTATTTATATCTAAATGATTTGTTGGTTCATCTAAAAGTAAAATATCTGGATTTTTAGCAATTATTGATGCTAATACTACTCTTTTTTGCTCACCACCTGATAATGTATCATAATTCTTATCTAATAAATAACTAATATTCATACCAAATGATACTTTATCAATCATTGTATTAATTTCATATCCACCATGATTAATGAATTTTTCTTGAATATCTATGTATTTGTTAATGATACTAATATTTCCTGGTTCATTAGTCATTTTATCTTCATATTTTTTCAATTGTTTTCCTATATCTAAAACATCTTT
>JAFOMI010000017.1 GCA_017418945.1 Bacilli bacterium | reverse complement strand
GCCATTAAAAACCATACTAGTGAATATCTAATTGATATAGTTTGTTTTCTAATACATTTTAAAATTACTATTATCCAAACTATAGAAAATACTATTAAAGCTATAATTAATTCTCTACTCATTTTCTTTTTCCTTTCATAATGATTATTGATAAAATAACATTTATCATATAATAAATATTTTTAAATTTTGAAATAGAAGAAACACCACCAGTTCTTGGTTTCATTTCTACAGCAACTTCATCTATTTTATATCCTTTTAATAATACATTAACTGATGAAATTGGTTCTGGATATTCCATTGGATAATCTGTTGTAAAAAGTTCAATAACATTTTTATCAACTGCTCTAAATCCAGATGTTGTATCATATATTTTTTTCTTTGTCTTTAATTTTATAAAGAATGATATTAAATTAATTCCCATTCTTCTCATCTTAGTAGATTTAAATTCACTAACGTCATCTTTAATAAATCTACTTCCAATAACCATATTAGCTTTACCATCTTCAATTGGTTTAATTATGTCTTTAACATAATTAACATCATGTTGTCCATCTCCATCAAATTGAATAGCAATATCATAATCATGATTAAATGCATATTTATAACCAGTTTGAACTGCTCCACCTATCCCTAAATTTTGAACTAATTTAATATGATTTATTTTATTATTAACTAATATTTCTTCAGTTTTATCTTTAGATCCATCATTAATAACAATCGCATCATAATTTGTATTATGTTTTTTATTGTATTCCATAATACTGCTATAAGTTTTTAAAATATTTTCTTCCTCATTATATGCAGGAATAATTATTAATACTTTCATAATGTATCTCCTTACTACCTTTAAAGTAATTATAACATTTTATTTATAAAAAAAAAAGAAAAAACATATTATTTTTCCTTTATTTATAATGAATTTTAATTATCATAGCGCCAATCATCATATGAAATGATCTTTTCATATTTTATTGTATGAATATGATAATCAATTGTATCCTTTTGTGAAGTATATAAATTTAATAATTCTATTTTTTTGTTGTAAGATTCATCACTTATAGATTCAATATTATTATTTTTTGCCAATTCATCTTTTGTATAATACTTTCCAAAATAATAAAGTTTTTTCTTAGGAGCAACTTCAGTAACAATTCTATTTACTAAAATATGATGAATATGTCCATACTCACCATCTGGATTATGAGTAACTATTTTATTCCAATCTTTTGAATCAATTATTTTTTTAATATCTTTCTGAATTGAAAAATAAAAATTTGACCAATTATCTGCCTTATTTGGAGCAATTGTATCAACATAACCTAATAATTTATAACTATCACCAGTTTCTTTCATAACACTTTTAAATTCTGCATCTCTAACTTCGCTTGTACCGCAAGTAACACAAACAACCATATATTTATCTTTTATTAATTGGTTACCACCCCACAATATTTCATCATCAGGATGAGCAACAATCATCAAATTTAATTTTTCTTCTTTAGGTTTTTCTATTTTTTCTTCTTCTTTATCAGCAGCCATGACATTTACACACACAAATGTTACCAATACTAGAATAAAAAAGGCAATAAAATATTTAGGTTTCAAAATAATCATTTCCTCTCTACATTCAATTATGATAAACATTTTGTCATATTTTGTCAAACGATTTTAATAAAAAATATTCATATCAACCATTTGATTTACACCAGGTATTTTAAATGAATTAGTATACTGCCATCCAATATACTCATCAGGATACTCACATCTATAATAATACTCTGATATCCATCTTGGTATTTTCTTATCTAAAGTATTTAAAGAACCATTTAAAAACATATTTAAATTACTATATACTCCTACGTCATAATAACCATTATTATTTAATACTTTTATATAATTATTAATAACATCATTATATATTTCATTAGTATAAATAATATTATTAAGCTCTTTTAATTCAGCATCATAAAATATTGGAAGAGATAAGTTAACATTATATTTTTTTATCATATCAATAGTAAAATTTGCTTCTAAAGTACTTGATTCTATTGTTGATGCATATCCATAAAAATATATTCCATATGGAATATTAAGTCTATTTAATTCATTTATATTTCTTTCAAATTTATTATCTAATATAGGAGATTCATTATTATTTGTACCATAACCTAACCTTACAATAACATAATCAATTAAATTAGATTCTTTTAATAATTCAAAATCTATATCTTCTTGCCAAGAAGATATATCTATTACTGACTTAACATTTTCTTTTAATAATTCACCTGTTTCAAAATCAAAATAATATCTTTGATTATTAATTAATTTTAAACCTTTAACAATATTATTATCTTCCACATAATAAGTTTTATTATCTTTTTTTATAAAGCCATTTTTTTCACAAATATATTTTTTCTTTTCTTCTACTACATATTCTTCTTTTAATAAATTATCTATATTATCTGTAGAACTAGTTAAATAAACAAAATTATCTTTTTCATTTTTCTTATCTTCTTTTACTTCTTTAACTATTTTTTCATAAGAATTAAAATCTTTATTATCAAATATAGATATCGCGCTTATTCCAAAAATAAATAATACTGTTATTATAAATAATCTTTTCATAAAAAATCCTTTCAAAAGTTTTATTAACTTTTTAAAAGGTTTTTCCCCTAAAAAAAGAAGTTATTTTATAACTTCTTATCTAATAACAAAACTAACTAATTTTTTAGGTACAACTATTTCTTTAATTATTTCATGTCCATCTAAATAATTTTTAACATTATCTATTTCTTTAGCTTTTTCTTTCATTTCTTCTTCAGTAGTATTAGAATCCACTTCTATTTTTCCTCTTACTTTACCATTTACTTGTACAACCATTTCAAATGTTTTTTCTACTAATTTTTCTTCATCATATGTAGGCCACTTTTCATACGCAATTGTATTTTCATGTCCTAAAATACTCCAAATTTCTTCAGTTATGAATGGTGCGATTGGATTTAATAATTTAATAAATCCTTCTGCATATTTCTTTGGTAATACATTTTCTTTTTGAACACCATTTAAGAAAATCATTAAGCTAGAAATTGCTGTATTAAATGATAATTTTTCATAATCTTCAGTTACTTTCTTAACTGTTTGATTATATATTTTATCTAAGTTTTCATTTTCTTCATCTTTTATTATAGATTCTTCTACAAACATTCTATAAACTTTATCAATGAATTTTTTAGCACCATTAACTCCATCTTCACTCCAAGGTTTTTCTGCTTCTATTGGACCCATAAACATTTCATAAAGTCTTAATGTATCTGCACCATATTCATTTGCTACATCCATAGGATCTACTGCAAATTCTGGATATCTTTTACCCATCTTTAAACCATTACTTCCAAGTATCATTCCTTGATGCATTAATTTTTTAAATGGTTCTTTTACACCAACTAATCCTTTATCATATAAGTATTCATTCCACATTCTAGAATATAATAAATGACCAACAGCATGTTCTGGACCACCCATATATAAATCAACTGGCATCCAATGATCAACTAATTCTTTATTTGCAAATTCTTTATCATTTTTTGGATCAATATATCTTAAGAAATACCAAGATGATGCAGCTGAACCAGGCATAGTAGATGTTTCTAAAGTACCTTTTTTACCATTAATAGTAACATTCTTCCATTCAGTTGCACTTTCAAGTGGAGCTTTACCATTTCTTCCTTTATAATCATCAAGTTCTGGTAATACTAAAGGTAACTCACTATCATCTAGTGCTTCTTTAGTTCCATCTTCAAATGTTACAACAGGAATAGGTTCTCCCCAATATCTTTGACGAGCAAATATCCATTCTCTTATTCTATAATTTGTTTTTCTAATTGCTTTACCATTCTTTTCTAATTTACTAGTAATAGCTTCTTTAGCTTCTTCAACTGTTAAACCAGTAAATTCTTCACTATTAATTAATTTGCATCCTTTTCCTAAATAATCTTGTTTTTCAAAAGCACATTCACTTGTATC
The DNA here is from genome assembly GCA_017418945.1 of Bacilli bacterium. GTDB lineage: Bacteria > Bacillota_I > Bacilli_A > RF39 > UBA660 > RUG13038. Next base: position 13,093 of record JAFOMI010000017.1, on the reverse strand, counting down.
TCTTCCATCAATTACTTGAATCATAGGAATATTATATTTAATTGCAAATTCATAATCTCTTTGATCATGAGATGGTACTGCCATAACAGCTCCTGTACCATAACTTCCTAAAACAAAGTCTCCTAAGTAAACTGGAACTTCTTTATTATTAACTGGATTAATAGCCATAATACCTTCTAATTTAACACCAGTTTTATCTTTATTCATTTCAGTTCTATCAAAGTCACTCTTTTTAGCAGTTTCTTCTCTATATTTTTCTACTTCATCAAAATTAGTAATTCTATTCTTTAATTCATCTACTAATTTATTTTCAGGAGCAAGTACCATAAAAGTAATACCATATATAGTTTCTATACATGTAGTATAAATAGAGAAATTACCTCCACCAACTATATCAAAATTAACTTCTACACCAGTACTTTTACCAATCCAGTTTCTTTGCATTTCTTTAGTAGATTCTGGCCAATCTATTTCATCTAACCCATTAAGTAATTTTTCGGCATATTTAGGCATATCAATAACCCATTGTTTCATATTCTTTCTAACAACAGGATATCCTCCTCTTTCACTTTTACCATCAATTACTTCATCATTTGCAAGTACTGTTCCAAGTTCTTCACACCAGTTAACAGGCATATCAACTTGTTTAGCAAGTCCATCTTCATATAATCTTTTAAATATCCATTGAGTCCATTTATAATATGATGGTTCATGTGATGAAATAACTCTATCCCAATCAAATGATAAGCCTATAGTTTTTAATTGTTTAGTAAAATATTCAATATTCTTTTCTGTAAATCCATTTGGATGTTTACCTGTTTTAATCGCAAATTGTTCTGCTGGTAAACCAAATGAATCAAATCCAATTGGATGAAGTACATTATATCCTTGCATTCTCTTCATTCTAGATACTATATCAGTTGCAGTATATCCTTCAACATGCCCTGCATGTAATCCAAGCCCTGATGGATATGGAAACATATCAAGTGCATAATATTTTGGTTTACTAAAATCACTAGTATCTGTTTTAAATGTTTTATTCTTATCCCAATATTCTATCCATTTTTTTTCAACTTCTTTAAAATTATACATTGTCATTCTTCCTTTCTATTTTCTTAAAATATAACATTAATAAATAATATGAACCTAATATAATAGGTAATATTATTAAAACTAAGATTAAGATTCTAAGCCATCCTTGTTTAAATGGAAATACTAAAGTTGCCATTAAAGATAATATTAATGGATTAACAAAACTTAAAGTTCTCATAACTTTAATAATACCAACTTTTTCAATATCTACTCCATAATAATTACGAAGTAAAATAAGTTCTCCTATTAATTTCTTTTCTTTTTTCTTTTTATTATCTTTTACTCTTACACTCCTAATAACAGGACCCACAACAAATAAGTAATAAATAATAAAAATAATAAAATAACTACTTAAAAATACAGCTAAATATTTCATAAATGTTTCCATAAAAACTCCTTTTTAACAAAAAAATTCCTATGATGTAAGGACGATTAATCGCGGTACCACCTTACTTCATAGAAATCTATGCTCTTTAATCTTTATCGCAGACTCTGCGTTTTTTGACTCCAAAACAAGTTCATAACTTCATATTATTAGTTTTCACCAACCACTAATTCTCTTTGTAATACTTTGTTATTACTACTTTTCTTCTCTGTCAACAAATTAATTATAATATATATTTCTTATATTTTCAATATATAAATTATTATAAAAGATGATATAATATAAAACGTGGTGAAATTATGTTTAAATATAGTTTAGATAACAAAAGATATTATACACTTAATTATTATTATAAAAAGAAATATGGATGTAAAGTATTTAAAGTAAGTTTAAATGCTGGTTTTACTTGTCCTAATATTGATGGAACTAAAGGAACTGGTGGATGCAGCTATTGTCTTAATGGGTCAGGAGAAAAAATAACTACAAATGATTTAGTAAAACAATTTAATAACGTAAAAGAAATAATGCTAAAAAAATGGCCTACTTCTAAATATATTGGTTACTTTCAAGCAAATACTAATACTTATGCTCCCCTAAAAGAATTAAAAGAAAAATATGAATTAATTTTAAAACAAGAAGGTGTTGTAGGATTAAATATTGCAACTAGACCAGATTCAATTTCTAATGATGTATATGATTATTTAGAAGAATTAAATAAAAGAACAGATTTAGTAATAGAATTAGGTCTACAAACAACTAATCCAAAGACTGCTAAATTAATAAATAGATGTTCTACTCTAGATGAATTTGAAACTTGCTTAAATGAATTAAATAAAAGAAATATTAATGTAGTTGTGCATATTATTAATGGTCTTCCATATGAAACTAAAGAAGATATGATTAATACAGTAAAATACTTATCTAATAAGAAAATACTAGGCGTTAAAATACATATGCTTCATATATTAAAAGATACTAATATGTTTAAACAATATTTAAAAAAGCCTTGGCATATACTAACAAAAAAAGAATATGTAGATATTGTTTGTGATCAATTAGAATACTTAAGAGAAGATATAGTTATAAATAGAATTACAGGAGATCCAATAAAAGAAGAATTAGTTGAACCAGAATGGTTAATAAAAAAATTTGGTGTTTTAAATGAAATAGATAAAGAAATGGTAAGAAGAAATAGTTATCAAGGAATTAAATTTGAAGAATAAAAAACATAAAAAGAAAACCTATAATGAAGAATAAATTTAAAAGTTTATCTTCATTATATTTTTTTGCTTCTTTTACTATTCCAAATATAGAAATATAAATCATAATTCCTGAAACTATTGAAAGCATTATTCCTATCATCATATTATCAATAATATTTTTAAGAAAAATATACGAAAGTACTGCTCCTAAAGGTTCTGCTAAAGCACTAATTAATGAATAAATAAATACTTTTAATTTAGATTTAGTTGAATAATAAATAGGAACCGCTATTGTTATTCCTTCTGGTATATTATGAAGTGCAATAGCTATTCCTAAAGTAATACCTAATTTTTGATTAACACTATAAGTAATAAAAGTAAGAATACCTTCAGGTATATTATGAATTATAATTCCAACCATTGATGATACCCCTACTTTATATAATTCATTATCACTATCAATTCTATTATTTATATATTTTGAAAAAATAAAACCTATAATAAAAAAGAATAGAAAAAGAATAGTTCCAATAAAAGCACTATATTCTTTATTAAAAAAACATAAAGATTCAAGTAATAAATCAAATGTAGAAATTGAAAACATTACACCTGATGCAAATGATAATGATGATACTATAAATTTATTTATATTTTTTATTTTTATAAAAACTGGTATTATTCCAATCAAAGTTGATAATCCCGCAAATAAAGTAATAACAAAACTATAATTCAAAAAAATCACCTATTTAATTAGATGATTTTTTTAATTTATTATTCTTTTTTATTCAACTCCATATTTTTCTTTTCATTTTCAATAACATCTATAAATTCTTTTTCACTTGGAATTGTTAATCTATATTTTGAAGAAAAAATATTTTTGTTATCTTCTGGAAGTGTATATTTAACTACTGTATCATTAATATCTGTTGAAAGTAATATGCCTATTGTTTTATTTTCATTTTCTTGTTTTATATCTCTATCATAATAATTGACATACATTTGCATTTGAGCAATATCTTTATGAGTTACTTTACCTATTTTTAAATCTATTATTACAAAACATTTTAATATTCTATTATAAAACACTAAGTCAGGATAAAAATGATCAGTTTCCATCGTAATTCTTACTTGGTTACCCACGAAGGTAAATCCTTTACCAAGTTCTAGTAAAAATTCTTTTAAACGTTCTAATATATTTTTCTCTAAATCACTCTCTAAATAATCGGTATTTTCTTTTATATCTAAAAACTCTAATACAAAAGGATCTTTAATAATATCTTTACTTTCACAAATTCTATGACCTTTTGTTGCTAATTCTAATAGTTTAGATTTATCTTTAGAAAAAGCTAGTCTTTCATATAATAAAGTTGTTCTTTGTCTTTGAAGTTCTCTAACATCCCAATTAGAATTAATACATTCTTTCATATAAAAATCTCTTTTATTTTTTTCTTTTATTCTGATTAACTCGTAATAATGAGATATACTCAATTCGCTCGAAATCGTCGAGCGAATTGGAAAACACATATAAAATTGTCTCATTCTTCTTAAATTTTGAATAGAAAAACCTTTGCCAAATTGCTTAGTTAATCTTTTAGATATTTCTTCAATTAATAAATCACCATATTTTGCTCTATCATTTCCATCTTGCTTTTCAACAATCATTTTTCCAATATTCCAATGCAAATCAACCATTTCATTATTTATAGTTTTATATACTCTATTTCTACTTTGTTCAACCAGATTTTTAATATCAATAAATAATTCATTTGTTTCATTATTATTAAGTTTTATTTCATTCATTTTATTATTTTCCTTTCTATAGACTATAAGTCTAAATATATATTTTTTGTTTCTTTTTCTATTTCTTTTAAACTCTTTTTAGGTGTTGGTAATTCTTCAGGCATAGTACCACCTGCTTCCTTAATAGCTTTTCTAACTATTTTGCCAACTTCATAATGAATTTCATTAGATTCCATATCGCTATTAATATTTTCTCTTTTTAACTTAGCAGCTGTCTGCGCAATTCTAAAAATATTAGCAGCTAATTCTTCACTACACATATTATCAAGTATATCTTCTCTATACCTTAATCCTTTTCTTTTTGCTATATCATCTGCTGTTTCACCATTATATAAACCTTTATAACCTGAATTATGAAATCTAGCTAAATCTGTTACCCCAGAATTAACTGCGGTTCTATTTAAATTATAATTACCATTTTTTATTTGTTTTCTTATAATCAATCTTTTTTTATCTTCTGGTAAATCACTATAATATTCATCAATTATTTCTTGTTTTCTAGTTTGAATAGCAAAATATGTTTGAGCGAGTGCTATTACTTCTTTTCTAGAATCACCATTTTGAGCGATTAAATAACATGCATATCTAGATAGTTTATAATCATTTATTATTCTCTTACCTTTGTTTACATTTATTGACAATTTGTCGGCATCGACAAATTGTTCATTTGTGTCAACCATGCTGTTTTTGCATGCACTTTTGGCTTTATCAATTACTCCTTCAAACTTTCTCCATTCCTTGTAATCTAAGACAATCTGTAATTCTCTTGCAAACCAATATTCATAACCATTTTCATCTATATGTTTTATATCTTCAAATATTTTATCTGTGTATTCTTTTATTTCATTCATTTTATTTCCTCCTTACAATTAAAAATATAGAATATCTACTTTATTTCTTATTATATTTATGTCTATATAATCACCCCCTTTAATGAAAAAAAAAGGAGAATACTCCCCTCAATTCCTAAAGGAAGTATTCTCCGCAGCATGCATATTTTATTTCTTGCCCTAATAAAATAAACGTTAGCGACCCAAATTGTCATATTAACTCATGGCAAGCAATTAATACAATTACATTATAACTAATAATTATTAATATTTCTACCATTATTTAAAATTTTTAAAAGCTTCATTTATTATTTCATTAATATCTATTTCTTTTATATTATCTTTTGTAAAATATCCTAAATATTCTATATTTCCAGAACCACCAGTTATTGGTGAATATGTTAATCCTTGAATATTATAATTAATATTTTTAAATTCATTAATTATATTTTCAATAACATTAAAGTGTACTTCTTTGTTTCTTGGAATACCTTTATACTTATCCGCAATATCTTTACCACACTCAAATTGCGGTTTAATTAAAAGTACTATTTCCTTAGGATTAATTTCTTCTAATTTATTTATTATTTTTGTAACTGATATAAAACTAACATCTATTGTTACTACATCAATTATTTCTTTTATATTAAAATTTCTAATATCAGTACCTTCATGTAGTTCAATTCTTGGATCATTTAATTTAAATTGATCAGTACCTACATCTACTGCGATTATTTTCTTTATATCATTACGAAGAGCTACATCACTAAATCCACCAGTACTACTTCCTATATCAAGCATTACTTTATCTTTTAAATTTATATTAAATGTATCTATTGCTTTTAATAATTTTAATGCACCCTTAGAAACATAATCAAATTTATTATTAATAACTATAATTACATCTTCATTAAACTTAGTACTAGGTTTAGTAATTACTTTACCATTTACTAAAACATTACCATTTTTTATTTCATATTCTCCCCTAGTTCTAGAAGATACTAATCCTTTTTTTACTAAAAGAGAATCTAATCTATCCATTATAAACCTCTTTTAGATAATTAGAATCTTTAGCTAATCCTGGCATAGTAAGTACATTACCCATATATAAAACTATATAACCCGCTCCATTATATACTTTAGCATCTGTTATTGTCATAACAAAATCTTTTGGAAAACCTAATATATTTTTATCATCACTTATAGACATAGGTGTCTTACAAATACATATAGGTAATCCTTTATGATATTTATCAATTAATTCTATTTTTTCTTTTACTTCATCACTATATTTTATTTCTTTAGCATAAAACATAGATTTCATTTTATCTATTTTTATAAATAAAGAATCATTTATATCATATATTTCATATTCCTTATTATTTTCTCTCATATTAATTATTTCTTTAGCAAGATTAATACATCCTTCTTCTCCATCTTCATACATAGTAGATATGCATAATTTAATATTCATTTTATCTAAGTATTCTTTTAATTCGTTTATTTCTTCTAAAGTATCTTCTTCAAATTTATTTAAAGACACAATTAAATTATCAGTAAATTTACTAATATTCTTAATATGATATTCCAAATTATCAAATCCACCATTATATTTAAGTGAACGTATAGTAACATTTAATACAACTGCATCAGGATATAATTTACCTTTTCTGCATAATAAATCAAAGAATTTAATTGCTCCTGTATCACTTCCAAAACCAGCTTCTGTAACTGTTATATCAGATATACTCATTGCCATTTTAATAGATCTAATAGAAGAACATCCATATGAAATATTCGCAAATGGTCCAGTATGAACAAATACTGGATTATTATATAAAGTTCTAACTAAATTAGGTTTAATCGCATCTTCTAATACATATAGTAACGAATCTACTACTTTTAAATCTTTAATATATATTTCTTTATTATCTTTAGTATATCCTACTAAAATATTTCCTAAATTAATTCTTAAATCATTTATATTTTCTGATAAACCTACTATAGACATTAATTCTGAAGCTGGTGTTATAACAAAAGAAGTTTCTTTTCCATTTATAATTACTTTTCTAAGTGATCTATCATTAATATCAAGACATCTATTAAAAACAACTCTATCTATTTCAAGTTCATTCCCTTGATAAATACTATTATCTATAACCGCACTTATTAAATTATTTGCATATGTAATCGCATGAAAATCACCAGTAAAGTTTAAATTAATTTTATTTTCTGGAACTACTTTTGCTTTTCCTGCGCCTATCGCTCCACCTTTTCTTCCAAATACTGGACCCATAGATGGTTCTCTAAGTGAACCAATTGCTTTAACACCTAGTTTATTTAATGAATCAATAAGTCCTATTGTTGTAGTAGTCTTTCCTTCACCATATGGAGTTGGATTTATAGATGTTACTAAAACTAATTTACCCATTTTTTTATTATTGTAATCAATATTAATTTTAGCTATATCATTTCCATATAATTCATATTCTTTTATATTTAATTTATTAATTAAATCAAGTATTCCCATTTACATCACCAATTTAATTATATCATAAATCTGTAATATTATTATTAAATAGGAATATATTTTACTAGAAAGAGAGGAAATATATATGGAAATAATCAAAGTTTCATCTAAATCAAATTCAAATAAAGTAGCTGGTGCTCTTGCAAATGCTCTAAGAGAAAAGAATCAAGTTGAAATGCAAGCTATTGGTGCAGGAGCTTTAAACCAAGCAATAAAATCAATAGCTATAGCAAGAGGTTTTGTTGCTCCATCAGGAAAAAATTTAAAATGCATTCCAGCTTTTAGTAATATTTTAATTGATAACGAAGAAAAAACTGCGATAAAACTAATTGTAGAAGCTAAATAAGCTTCTTTTTTATTGAAACAATATCATCAAAATTAATCTTACTATTTGATATAGTTAATATTCTATTTATCCTATTAATATATTTAACTTGACCAACAAAATTAATATATTCAAAATTATAAAAATATGATATTTCAACCATTTCACCTAATCTATATTGCTTTAATATTTTATCTATATCAAATTCCTCTACATACTTATTTTCATGTTTATCTTCTTCCCTTTTAATAGCCTCTCTTAATCCACCTAAAGCATCAAAAGGCATAAATATTTTAGCTCTATTCTGCATTATGTCCTCCTATATATTTATTTCTTTGTCTCATAGTTCCATTACTATCTAAACTAATACATCTAAGTATAGAATTTTTCCCAAACTTATTCTTAATATTATTAATTGTCTTTTCTAATATAGTTTCTTCATTACTATCCATTTTTTCAAACAAATTTAACTGTTCAAATTTTTTATTATCTAAACTATTAAAAGAAATACCTATCCTTCTAATTTTACAATCTTCTAAAATTCTATAATCATATTCATCTAATATATATTTTAATATTTTCTTATAACTATTAGTTTGATCACAATTAAATGAGAATTTTATTCCCCCACTTTCTTCTCTTGAAAATCCTATAAATACTGATATATTTGAAGTATATAAATCTTTAGAAACAAGCTCTAATACTAATGCATCAACCATCTCTATTAAAACTACTCTTGCTTCTTTATAATTATAATTTCTAAATAATATTTGACTATGACTTATAGAAGAAGATTTTGGTTTATATTCTTTTATTTCTTTTAAAGTACAAGATTCTTTTCCTAATGAATGATCTATTAGTATCTCAGCATTTATTCCAAATTCTTTATATAAAATATTTGGATTACAATTAGCTACATCCTTCATTGTTTTTAAATGATGTTTATATAGTCTACTTTCAATTCCTTTACCTACTTGCCAAAAATCAGATATTGGTTTATATTCCCAAAGTTTTTCTTTATATAATTTTTCATTTAAATAACCTATATGACTTTTATTATGTTTAGATATAATATCAAGTGCAATTTTAGCTAGATACATATTAGTACCAATTCCTGCTGTTGCACATATTCCAGTTCTTCTATAAATTTCTTCTATTATATCTTTAGCAAGACATACTTCATTCTTTTTATATGCTTTTAAGTATGTTGTTGCATCTATAAATACTTCATCTATAGAATATACAAATATGTCTTCTTTAGAAAAATAATCTAAATATATGCCATATATTTTAGCAGCATATTCAATATATTTTTTCATTCTAGGTTTCGCAACTATTGGTTTAACATCTCTTGGAATTTCATATACTCTACATCTATTTTTAATTCCTCTTTCCTTCATTTTAGGACTTATTGCTAAACAAATTGCTCCCTTACTTCTTGCTATATCCGCTACTATTAAATCTGTTTTAAAAGGATCAAGTCCTCTTTCTACACATTCTACAGATGCAAAAAAAGTTTTTAAATCTATACAAATATAAGTACTCATAAAATCACCAATTAAATATTACCATACATTTGTTTGTAAAACTACGAACAAACTTAAAATAATTAAAAAAATTGGACAACTTAGTCCAACTTTTTCTTTTTTACTTTTTTAGTAAATGATTCACCTATTTCATTATTCATTACATAATTAGAAACAGACATAAAATTATCATCATACGGATATTTACTTTGTCCAAAAGAAAGCCACATATCTGAAAAAGATTTTCCTTCTTCAAGCAACTTTTTTACTTTATCATTATTAATCGTTTCATTATTATCCTGATTATTTAAATCTACACATTTTTCTTGATCATATAACTTACTTTGAATATCACATTCTAATTTATCACATTGATACGCAAATAATGCTTCTTTAGTTTCATGAGAATCAAATTCTAAAAATAATTCTTCTATTTTTTCGCCATCTATTAATGATGATAATATTTTATGCACTGCTTCATGTTCTATCTTTTCTTTTTCTTCTTTACTAATTTGAAATAATGTTAAATCACCAATAATAGTTTCTCCAAGTTCATGTATTGCAAGCATAAAAATAACTTTCATTATATCTATATCATATTGATATTCTGATTTCATTGCAATCGCAAGCATTTGAACACCAAATATATGTTCAGCTACACTTTCAACTCTATCTCTATTAACATTCCAATCAATCCAACCAGTTCTTATTACATCCTTTAATTTATTACATAAAACATAATAATTAACTACATTTTTTTCTTTGCTCATATAATCCCCCAATTTAGTTAACTATTTTACCATCAATATTTTTATTTTCAATACTAATCAATTATTACTTTCATAATTAGTCTTTTTTCATCAGATAATAATTTTGAAGATTTATTTAAAACTAAATCAAATTTTTCTTTACACAATTTAATCAACTTTTCATTATATTCTTTTGTTTTTAAAACCTTTTCTATAACACCTTTTCTTTCTTTTTTTAATTCATATGCTTTTCCTATCTTTTCATCAAGATTAAATATAACATCATCTTTTCTTCTTAATAACATATCATCATATAATAAAACACTCGGAACATATGACACTTCACCATCTTCAAATATATAAATATTTGCTTCTTCATATTCATCTTCTTTTAAAGTAACTTTTTCATAATAAAGATTAATCTTTATTCCATTTTTACAAACTTTAATTTTTTTTACATAATCAAGTCCTAAATATTGAAAAGATGTAGAAATAGGCTTATCTAATCTTGATAATAATTTATCTTTATTTTTTAAAATTTCAAATATTAAGTTTGATGATAAATTCTTAAAATGGCTTTCATCTATTTTTCTTTTAGTAATTGGATTAATAGAATTAAATCCATATTCCATTATATTCATTTTTATACCCCTCTCGTTGTTAATTTTAATGCGTAATAAAAGGCTTATTTAAAAGCCTTTAACATAATAACATAAAACATATAATATTTAAACAGTTTTTATATATATAATACAAATTATTATCTGATTAATTTAATATCTACTAAATTAGTATCATTAAAAGATAATTTAAATATTTCGGGGCATCTAATAGAATCATTAATAACATCCATATCATTAAATCTTAAATGTCTTGATTTAGTTTCTAAATCCGCACTTACTAATTCACAAAAATTCATCAATAAGAATGTAATTGCAGTAGCATGCGTTACTAAAACAATTCTTTTATTTTTATATTTTAATAATATTTCATTAATTAAATCTAGCATTCTTTTTGTTACTTCTCTTCTACTTTCTCCATCAATTGCTTTAGCATCTTCATCTTCTAATTGAGTTAACCAAAATGATTTAGGAATACCACTAATATCACCTATTTTTCTTTCATTAAGTTTATTTGTTATATTAATATATATATTATTTTTAATAGAAATATATTTTGCAGTAGATATTGCTCTTTTATACGAAGATGAATAAAGTACATCAATATCTTGTAATTCATTTGTATTAGAAAGTAATCTTGCCTTTTCTTCACCAAGTAAACTTAATGGAAGTTCTTCATTAGAATATTTTTCCTTATCTTCAGAAGGAATAGAATGTCTTATTAAATAAATAGTTGTCATATTATCACCTAAAGAAATTATAACAAAAAAAGATGACTAATACATAGTCATCTCATTATTATTTAACTAATAATCTTTTTTTAATATAAAGACCTATTACTGATAATCCAATAACGCTTAATCCTAAAACAATTGAATAGAATATCATATTATCACCTGTTTTTGGATTACTTGTCTTAGTTGCAATTGCAAAGTTTGAGAATGATTTAACTTTAAATGTAACTGTATTATTAACTTCATCATAAGATTCTATTTCAATAACTTCATATTTTGTTCCATCATGAACATTATGTATTATTACTACATCTTTAGCTTTAATACCATCTTCTAATTTAATAGTTACAGTAGCATATTCTTCTAAATCTTCTTTTTTATCTTTCCATACATCATCTGAATCTGATTTACCTTTATAAAATACATTATAAAAATCTATATTTACAAAGTTTTCTATTTTATATTCTCCTGCGGCTTCTTCAAAATCAGTTTTTTTACTTGAACTTAAATCAGAGTCTTCAATAGTTAATTGTCCAGTACCTGCATCTAATTCTTTACCAAGTTTTATTGATCCAGATGAAATAGCATTTGTTTTTGATTTAACTATATCACTAGTTTTAGTAAATGTTGCAGAGAAATGCACATTTGTATCAGGCATAATAAATGTATATTGATTAGTTTTATCTTGTGCTTCTAAAGCCATTTCATTTGCTTCAACTTTAGTTAATTGGTATCCATAATTTGGAACAAATTCAAATACAACTTTTGAACCTGGTGCTATTGTAGCCCATCCATTATTATTGCTATCTACTCCACCTACTGTATTTGGTTGTGTATAAACAGATTCATCAACTAAATGATTATCTTTGTCATATACTGCAATTATTTTTGCTGTACCATTATATATTTGAGCATCTTTTGCATCATTATCAGTTGCTCCCGGATTATCCCAAATAATTGTGCGTGGTACATTTCCAGTTTGAGCTGCTGTACCTCTAATTGTATACTTTGATGCACCTGGTACTTCAATTGAATAAGTAACTGCTACTATTCCAGGAATAGGTTCATCCTCTGTTTTAGTTACTTCTGGACTTTCCTCAGTATAAGTAACGCCATTAATAACATATTCTGTTATATCATGGTCTCCAAAAGATGCAGAAAATTTTAAAGTATTTGTGCCAGAAGAACTAGTAGTTCCAGCATTATTAATTGTTCCGTTAAATTCATCAGCTGGATAATCTTGATCATCTAAAACCACTTTATCATTAATCCATACTAATACAGAAGTATTTGTAAATTT
>JAFOMI010000016.1 GCA_017418945.1 Bacilli bacterium | reverse complement strand
TATATATAGGAGGATATTATGGGTAAGAATTTAGTTATAGTGGAATCTCCAGCAAAAAGTAAAACTATTGAAAAATATTTAGGAAGTGACTTTAAAGTTTTATCTTCTAAAGGACATATTAGAGATTTAGCAACAACTGGAAAGTTTGGACTAGGAGTAGATATTGAAAATGGATTTAAACCAAATTATATATCTATAAAAGGTAAATCAAAAGATATTAGTACTTTAAAAAAAGAAGCTAAGGCAGCAGATAAAGTTTATCTAGCAACCGACCCCGACCGTGAGGGAGAAGCAATAAGTTGGCATTTAAAAGATGAACTTGGTTTAAAAGATGAAGATTATGATAGAATAGTATTTAATGAAATAACTAAGGGTGCAGTAACTGATTCATTTAATCATGCTAGAAAAATAGATGATTTAATGGTTAGAAGCCAAGAAACAAGAAGAATATTAGATAGAATAATTGGTTTTAGATTAAGTAAATTAATGCAATCTAAAACAGGTGGTAAGAGTGCAGGTAGAGTACAAAGTGTTGCTTTAAAATTAATTTGTGATAGAGAAGAAGAAATTAATAAATTTGTAACTGAAGAATACTGGACAATAGATGCTATTTTTGATAATTTTGAAGCTTCTTTATTTAAATATAAAGATGAAAAAATTGAAATAAAAAATGAAGAAGAAGCTAATAATATAAAAAATAGTCTTAGTAAAACATATACTATAGAATCTAAAGAAGAAAAAAGTAAAAAGAAACAATCAAAAGCACCTTATATTACTAGTACATTACAACAAGATGCTATTGTCAAATTAAATTTTAGTTCTAAAAAGACAATGAGTATAGCGCAAAAGTTATATGAAGGTATTAATATAGGTACTGAAACTGTCGGTTTAATTACATATATGAGAACTGATTCTATTAGACTTTCTAATGATTTTATTAATGAAACATTTAAGTTAATAGAAAATGAATATGGTAAAGAATATGTAGGGTCTGTTAAGAAAGCTAAAAAGACTGAAAATGTACAAGATGCTCATGAAGCTATTAGACCATCTAGTATATTAAGAACTCCTGAAAAGATAAAGAATTATTTATCTACTGATGAATATAAATTATATAATTTAATATATTATAGAGCATTAGCTTCATTAATGAAGGAAGCAAATCAAAAAGTAACTACATTAGTTCTTGACAATAACAATTATAAATTTAAAGCAACAGGAACAGTTACAACATTTGATGGTTATTTAAAAGCATATAAAGACTTTGAAAAAAGTGAAGACAAGGAATTACCTTTAATTAATGAAAAAACAATAGAAACAGATAATGTTAATTTAAAACAACATTTTACTGAACCACCAGCAAGATATACAGAAGCAAAATTAATTAAAGAAATGGAAGATTTAGGTATTGGTAGACCATCTACTTATGCTGCAACTATGTCTACTATTGTAGATAGAGATTATGTTAAATTAAAAGAAAAGAAATTTTATCCAACTGAAATTGGTATAGAAACAAATAAAAAATTACAAGAATTCTTTAGTGATTTAATTAATGTAAAATATACAGCAAAAATGGAAGATGATTTAGATAATATAGCAAGTGGTAAAGTTATTTGGAATGAACTTTTAGATAAATTCTTTAGGAGGTTTGAACCAATGGTAGAAAATGCATTTGATAATATGGAAAAGAAAGAAGCAGAAAAAACTGGCGAAAAATGTCCAGAATGTGGACATGATTTAGTAATTAGAAAAGGTAGATATGGAGAATTTGTTGCTTGTTCTAATTATCCAACATGTAAATATATTAAAAAAGAAGAAAAAGAAAAAGCACCAGTTATAGAAGTATGTGAATGTATTAAATGTGGAAGTAAGATAGTAGAAAGAAAAACTAAAAAAGGAAAAATATTCTATGGATGTTCTAATTTCCCTAAATGTAAAGAAGCTTATTGGGATAAACCAATTGGTGAAAAATGTCCAGAATGTAATAGTATGCTTGTAGAAAAAGATGGAAAAATAAAATGTTCATCATGTGATTATGAAAAGGAAATGTAAAGTTATCATAAAAATTGATAACTTTTTTAATTATTAAATTATAATTAAAATAGAAAGAAGGTATATTATGGAAAATAAAAGAAAGAATGGTTTGGTTGTTTTTTTAATAGTAATAATATTATTATTGGTAACATTAATAACATTATTAGGAATGGGAGTAATAAAAAGTCCTTTTATAAAAGAATGTAAAGTAAAGACTAAAACAGTTGCAGTAGAAAAAGAAGAAAGTAATAAAGTTCAATTAATTAAAATTGATAATGAAAAATTAAGTAAAACAGAAAAAAATAATTTAGGTGAAGTTACTGTTGGAAATAAGAAATATAAAGTAACAAAAGAATTTGTAGATGAAGCAAATGGTGTTGAAATTTGGAATACATATTTAAATGATGTTAAATTAGATATAAAGGATTCATCTTTTATCGCAGTTTTTGATAATAATTATGTAGTTGTTAAATATAGTCAAAAAGATAATAATAATTATTCTTTATTAATATTAGATAAAAATTTAGATAATGTTTATAAAGATTATCACAATTATGCTAATACATTTGAAATAGTTGATAAAAATGGAATTATATTAGAAGATGTAGATACAAAAGCATTAAATAAATATACTGATAATATAATTGATGATAATCATATGTTTGTATCTGAATGCGTTAATAATGGTAAAACTCAAGATTATGTTTTAAAATTATTAACTTTTGAAAATGATAAATTTAATGAAGAAGAAGTTCTACATGTTGAAAATATTTTCTGTTCAGCTCAAAGATAATTTTATAATTGACATATATTCTTTATTATGATTAAATAAGACTTACTTGAAAGGAAGTTTAAAATGAGAAACATCAAGAAAAAAGAATTATATGCTAAAGTAGAAGATGTATCAGATAAAGTTGTTGTTGGAAGTGGTTTATGTTTTACTGCTGGTTTAATTGCATTAGCTCCATTTGTTGCAGTACCATCAGTTGCCGTAGGAGCAACAAGTTTTGCAGTTGGAAGATATGCATCTAAAAAGAAAAGAAAAATATTATCTTTAGAAAATAATGTTGACTTACAAAAAGAAATGTAATAAAATTTACTTGTAAAGCAAAGATGTAGGACTAGTAATAAAAATAATAATTTTAAGAGAGTTAGTGGTTGGTGAGAACTAATAATTATATTTTATGAATCTACCTATTAGTGACATTAATAGTGTCCGGTTAAAAACCGTTATTAAATTAAGTTAAATAAAGGATGGTACCGTGCTTATGCACTCCTTAGTA
>JAFOMI010000015.1 GCA_017418945.1 Bacilli bacterium | reverse complement strand
CTCACTCCAATTCATATTTTCACCCAATTTCCTTATATAGTATTATACCATAATTTTATTTTTAAAATTACATCGGAATATTACTATTTTACGATCATACGATAACTTACTATTTTTTACCTAACAAGTTAACAATATTACTTATTTCTTACCCAACTTGTGCGTAACGCAAAAAAGTTACTTTACTCATCTAAACTATTTTCATTAAGTAAAAAATGATATAATCCAATAGTTACTATTCCATCATTATCAATTCTTGTTTTAATATTATCTTTAACAACTATTATTTTTTTAAATGAATCGTCAATATGTTTTAAGGATTGCTTTTCTTGATTTGTCTTTTCGTCATCTGTTAATCTATATGCAGATTGAATGTAATATTTTTTTGCTCCTTTATTAACTATGAAATCGACTTCATAATTTGTTCTTGTAGTTTTACCTTCATTGTTTTTATCAAATGTTTCAACAATACCTACATCAACATTATATCTTCTTGCCAATAGCTCATTATATATTATATTTTCCATAATATGTCCATCATCTATTTGTCTAAAATTTAACCTAGCATTTCTAAGTCCTATATCTTCATAATAATATTTATATGGAGAATTAATATAATGATTTCCCTTTATATCATATCGTTGTGCTTTATTAATTAGAAATGAATCTTCAATATATTCTATATAACTATCAATAGTATTTTTATTTACTAAATCTTCACTTCTATTTTTAGAATCTTGTAAATATCTATCATTTATTATATTTGTTAGTCGTGTAGGATTTGTTAAAGAACCAATTTGAGATGATAACACATCTAAAATGTCATTCAAAAGTTGTTCGTTTTTTATATTTCTTCTCTCTTTTATATCATCTAAATAGGTTTCTTTATAAAGATTTTTTAAATACTCTGCCTTATCCTCATCTGTTTTACAAAATAATGTATATGGCAATCCTCCATATAACACATAATCGTTCCAAGCTTCATCTTTATCACCACTATGTGCTTCTAAATATTCTTTAAAAGTTAAAGGATATAAATGTACTACATCTCCTCTACCTCTAAATTCAGTACTTATATCACTCGATAACATTTTAGAATTACTTCCAGTTACATAAACATCAACGTTTTCTCTATATAAAAAGCCATTTAATACTGGAACAAATTCTTTTACTTTTTGTATTTCATCTAATAAAATATAGTATTTTTCCTTTTCATTTTCTATTTTACTTAATAAATAATCATTAAGTGCTGATGCATCCCAATATTTTTTATTCTCTTCAGCATCAAGTGCAAGATATATTATATGATTTTCATCTGTTACATTTTCCAAAAGATATTTTCTAAATAAATTGTATAATAAATATGATTTTCCAGCTCTACGTAAACCAGTTATTATTTTTATCATACCATTATCTTGTTTATCAATTAATCTGTTAAGATAATTTAACCTTTTTATTTCCATATCACGCCTCCTAGTAAATATTATATACTAATAAAAAAGAAATATCAATATTTTTATTTACTTTTTTTGTGTGTAAACACAATTTTAGTAAATTTCATTTATTGTACGATAATAAATAATGTTTTTATAATTTAACAAATATATTTTCTATGAGAGATTTTTACATTACTTTGATTAACCATTGCATAATGAAGTGTTGTATCAATTTTAGTATGTCCAAGTAAATGTTGTACTAACTCTATTGGCATTCCTTTATCTATTGCTCGGGTAGCCAATGTTCTTCGAAACTTGTGTGGATGTACTTTATGTACTCCAATTTCTTCACCAAGTCTTTTTAGCATTGTTTCTATTCCTCTATAACTTATTCTTTTATAAGGCTTATATCGACTAACTATTAATGCTTTATTATCATCTTTTCTACTATTTAAATATTCCTGTAAATGTAATTTTGCTTTACCATCAAAATAAACTTCTCTCATTTTTTTACCTTTACCAAACACTATACATGATTTATTTTCAAAGTTAATATCTTCAATGTTAAGATTAACTAGCTCACTTATTCTCATTCCTGATGAAGAAAGTAAATCAATAATTGCTAAATTTCTAATATTATCACACTTATTCCTTAATCTTTCTAATACTTCATCTGAATATGTTTCTTTAACTAGTTTTTCAGTTTTAATTTTATGTATTCTTCTTGTAGGACTTTTTATAATATAATCTTCCTCCTCTAAGAAAGTAAAAAAACTAGATAGTGATCTTCTTACTCCATCAATAGTTGTATTATTACAATTATTAATACCTTGATAAAATGATAAATAATCTCTTAAATCTTGTGTATCTACTGTTCTAATATCTTTGTTTAGATATTCAAAAAGTTTAATAATATGTGTATTGTAATTTCTAATTGTTAAATCTGAACACCCTTCTAATTTTTTAGAGTTAATAAATTTATCTAAATACTCATTATTAGATATTTCATTCTCATTAGAATCTAATCTTTTGTATAGCGCTTCGTTTAATTTAGACATTTGGTAATTATTCAAATATCGATTCATTTCTGAGCATATCATTTTAATAATGTTCTCATCCACTATTCATTCCCTCCTTATATATTAGAATGAATACATTATAAAACGAAAATTAGCAGATATCCAAACCTGCTAATTATAAAAATATTAAATTTCGTACATTTGACTTGTTCTTAATACCAAAATATTGT
>JAFOMI010000002.1 GCA_017418945.1 Bacilli bacterium | reverse complement strand
CAGAAAATGTAAAAAAAGGGCATACAATTATTGATAACAAGTATTTTGGATTGTTTTCAGATTATAATAGGCCTGGTAAGAGAACTAAGGAATGGTTTGGTGAAGAAGTAATTAAATATCATAGAAATTTTGAAGAAATAATTAATACTCTTATAAATAAAGGATTTATAATAGATAAAATTTTAGAACCAATTCCTTCAAATGAAGCAATAAAAAATAATCCAAAATATATTAATCAATATGATAGACCTTTTTTCTTATTTGTTAGAGTAAAAAAATAATATAAAGTTTATAGATTTTGTGTTTTAAAAAGTAGATTAAATCTTCTTTTTTTATTATAATTATAGTATGAGGTGATACTATGAATCTTACTGATATTGATAAAGAAATTCATAAATGTAATTTATGTGAAAACATGATAGAAAAATTTCCTGATAGTAAAACAGTATCAGTTGGTAAAAGAAATGATATTGTTATTCTTGGAGAAGCACCTGCGAACAATGGATGGAGAAAAAGTGGAGTAGCTTGGTATGATGTTAACCATAAATTATTACCTTCAGGAGTTGTACTTCAAAAATTATTAAATGAAATTGGGCTAAAGATTGAGGATACTTATTTTATGGAAGCTATTAAATGTTATCCAAAAAATAGAAAGTATTTAACAAAATGTAGTCATAACTGTAGAAACTTTTTAATAAAGCAATTAGATATAATTGAACCTAAAATTGTATTATCTTTAGGAGATTTTGCAACTAAATCTATTTTAGATATTAAATATAAGAAGTTTAGTGATGTAGTAGGAAAAGAATTTAATATTAATGGATATACTGTAATACCAATTTATCATCCAAGTCCAATATCACCAATGAGTTATAAAGGTAATATAGAAATATTTAAAAATATAAGGAGTAAAATAAAATGAATTTTGAAGAATATTTTATAAAGGATTCAACAGGAAAAAGTAATTGCGTTATAAGAACTTTTTGTAAATTATATAACGAAGAATATAATTATGTTTTTGATAATTTAAATAAGATAAAAAAAGAACTTAATGAGAAATCTTATAATGAAATACCTGTTTTTGAAGAATATATGAAAAGGCATAATACTTATAAAATAAATTATGGAGAAGATGTGATTATTAGAAATTTAAAACTTGATAATGAGAGATACGCTATTTTATGTTATGATAAAAAAGATTTTTATCATATGATACCAATAATAGATAACACTATATATGATAAAAATGATGATTGTTTAAATTTATATACAATCTGTATTTATAAACAACAATAATATTAATTCTTATTTGATAAAATGTGTTATAATTTATATTGATTTTTAAATTTTAATAAGTTAGGAATTAATAAGGTGATTATACCTTTTAAAACCCCTAGAAAAACTGATATTACTTATTATATTAATTTACCTAAGATTGCTATTTATAAAAGGTGTATTTGTAGATGGATAAAACAAAAAATAAGAAAAGAAAAATATAATTATAAGTTAAGGTATACCAATCAAGATTTTAAAAACAAAATGGAAAAATGTAATGTATTATTAATTATTCAAAAAAATACAAAATTTGAGACAAAAATGGATATAAAAAAGTTTAATCAATAAAGGAGTTGATCCAAATGAACTATAATAAAGATATTGCTAAATTATTTGCTACGAAGATTATGGAAGAAATGGAAGAAGCTTTGGAACTTGTTTGGTATAATTATGACTATAATAATAGCAAGAAATTTCAATTAGTAAAGTCAATAGCTGGTATAACGTCAGAATTATTAGACTCAGATGAAATTAATGAAAAAATGATGGAGATTGCTAAAAGTTCAGAGGTAAATGGCGATAATATTGAAGATAAATTTAATACATTTAAAATGATTAGAAATGTATTAAATCATTTTCCAATTTTTTATTCGTGGGAAGAAATATATATATATCACGAGAATTAGTTAATTGGAATAATCCTAAATATTCTCAAATTTTAGATTATTTTGATGAAGAAAAGGAAATGTCATATAGAATTTATTTGAATGAAAATAATGAATGGATAGAAAAGAAAAAAATTGATATTAAAGTTCCAAAACTTGGTCAATATAATAAAATTTATTTGAAAGATATTATTTCTTTAGATGATGTAATATGGACATTTAGTGTAATTGATTATTATCTTCAATATTTTGATTTAAATCTTCAACAAAGATTTATCGTTTCAGCATAAATATGATAAAGAAATAAAATAAAAGGAGTTGATCCAAATGAATGAAAATAAGACAAAAATAAACTTTTTCCCAGGACACATGGCAAAAACAAGAAGGGAAATAAAGGAAAAATTAAAATTAATTGATATTGTATATGAAGTAGTGGATTCTAGAATTCCATATTCTTCTAGAATAATTGATATAGATGATTTAATTAAAGATAAACCAAAAGTTATTATTATGACTAAGAAAGATTTATGTGATATTGATAAGACTAATAAATGGATTAAGTATTATGAAAGTCTTGGTTATAAAGTATTCTTAATAGATTTAATTAATGATAAGAGTTTAGGAAAGTTGTTTGAATTAAATGATTCTTTACTTAGTGATTTAAATAATAAAAGATTAGATAAAGGTTTACTTGAAAGAAAATATAGAGCACTTGTTATGGGTGTACCTAATGTTGGTAAGAGCACATTAATTAAT
>JAFOMI010000014.1 GCA_017418945.1 Bacilli bacterium | reverse complement strand
ATAAAAAGGATTAATCCTTTTTATTTTGCTATATATAATCCGTATTCAGTAGTTTTACCTATTTTCTTAGTAATAATAACTACATTATTAGATTTATTTTTATATACATTTGAAATTGTAGATTTTTTAACTTTCTTAATACTATGTCCTTTATAATTTAATACTTTAAAGTAATTATCTGAAGTATTATTAATAAATATAGCTCCTCTAAATGGTGCGATTAATTCACCAGATGCATCATTCATTTTTTCATTATTTTTTAATCTATATTTTCTTGTTTTTGATTTAGCTGCATCAAATATATATAATTTTTTATTTTTAATATAAACTAATAATTTATCACTATATATAATATCATTTCCAGATTCTACTTTCAATACTTCTTTACCTTTAGTATTAACAATTATAGTTTCTTTATTAGTTTGATATCTATAGAATTTATTATTATTATTTAATGTAATTCTTGAACCTAAAGTAGTTTCATCATTTAATACTTTATTTGCTTTAGCACTATAAAGTATTAATGAAGAATAGTTTTCAGAACCAATTAATAATTCTTTATCTACTACAGAAATCATATTATTACTCTTATATATTTCTTTATTCTTTGAATCAAATAATACATATTTTCCTTTATATTCATCATCTGTTGAAGAATATGAATATTTAATTACTTTATATCCATCTTGGAATTGATAATAATTTTGAATCTTTAATTTATCATTAGATCCACTATACATTACTTTTCCATCATCTAAGTTATAAACTATAAATTCATTTTTATCGCAATAGTATGTAGAACATGCTACTTGATAATAATTTAAATTGTTATTATTATAAACTTTTGTAACTGATGAATATAAACTATTTATATCTTTTTTATAATCAAAAATTTTACTATATTTTTTTGTTTTTAAATTATAAATACCAAATGATTTATTACTAATATCATCAACAAATACAAATTTTTGATCTTCGTTTAATACACTAGTACTATATAAATTATATTTTTTAGTATCTAATTCTTTTTTAATTTCATTTGCAAGTTCGCTTTGAGTTTTTGAACTACCTATTTTCTTTTGTTTTCCATCTTTACTTAAAATATACTTAACAGATGTATTATTTTCTTTTTTAACAATAGTTAATGTGCCATCATTATTCTTTGTATAATTTTGGAAACTATCACCAACTATTTTCATACCCTTAGTATTAAAATAGTTATAAGAATTATTTTTAGAATCTTCAACTAATAAGAATGAATTTTCTCCATTTTCATCAAATAATTCTGTTGCTACATAATAATCTGATAAAACTATTTCTCCTTTTTCATTAAGAATCTTTTTTCTACCTTCTATTTCTGCAGAAATAACTTTACCATTTGAATATAAATCATATTGATTTACATTTTTAAATAATAATTTACCATTTTTATCTAATATAGAATAACCATTAACTCCCTTTGAACCATCATCTAATATTACTAAATAATCAGTTAATACTTTTAATGATTTTTCAGTACTATATTTTTCTTTACCTCTTTTATCTGCTAAAGAATAACCTTTAATTTTATTTGATTTAGTATCAATTTTTTTATAAATAAAATAATTTTTTGCTATCGCATATGGTTCTCTAGTTACTTTACTATTTGCATCATAAGTTGTTTTATACTTAGCAACCACTTTACCATCTCCAGTTAAAAGTTTTACTTTACTTTTACCTGTTTCTGATCCTTTATAAGCAGCTATTTGATCACATGTATTATCTAAACATACTATTTTATAATACTTAGTAGATAATACTTTCTTTACTCTCTTAATATAATCATTATTAAGATTTAAAAATATGCATAATATAGTTATTAATACAACTATAACCGAAGAGATAATAATTATTGGTTTTTTATTATCTTTAATCTTCTTAGAAATGTTAAATTTCTTTTCCATAACAACCTTCCTTTACCTTCTTATAATATAATTTAATTCTACTACATAATATATTTTTTTTCAATAATATTTTTTTATATTATTTTTTTAATACTTCTATTTTTTTATCTATATCATCACTATCTAAAATATAACTTCCAGATACCGCAATATCTATATAATTTTTAACATAATTAATAGTTTTAGCATTAATACCTCCATCAATGCTAACTAAATAATTATATTTTTTCTTACTTAATTTTTTCACTTTTCTAATACTAGATTTTATAAAATCTTGGCCACCCATTCCTGGGTTAACACTCATTACAAGTACTAAGTCAATATATTTTAAATACTTACGTATTTTCCATACTCTGGTTTTAGGATTAATTGCTAATCCTACTTTTATATTATTATCTTTAATTAATTTTATATATTTAAGAATATCTTTAGTTGCTTCATAATGAAAAGTAATAATACTTGGTTTTAATTTAACAGCATCATTAATTTCTTTATCTAAATTCTTACTCATTATATGTACATCAAGTTCTTTAGAAGTTTTTAAATCTATGACATCATTTATAGTAAATGATTTATTATTAGTAAAACTTCCATCCATTATATCTAAATGAATATAATTAGTTTTTGATTTTTCTAATCTATTAAATGCATCTTTTAAATTATCTTTTTCCTTTAATATTGAAACTGATACCTTCATTTTCTTTCTCCTTAATAAAACTAATATAATTATTATATCTATCTAAAAGAATTTTTCCTTCATTTACTTTTTCTTTAATAATACAATCATCTTCTTTAATATGCATACAATCTCTATATTTACATAAATCTCTATAATTATTAAATTCAATAAAATTATCTCTAATATCTTCTTTAGTCATATCATAAAATGATAAAGATGAAAACCCAGGAGTATCCGCAATTAAAGAATTTTCAAATTCATAAAATTCTATTGCTCTTGTTGTATGTTTACCCCTACCTAAAGCTTTTGATATTTCATTAGTCTTTAAATCTAAACTAGAATCCATTTTATTTAATAAACTAGATTTACCAACACCAGTTTGTCCTGTTAAAATTACAGTTTTACCATTTATAGATTCTTTTATTTTTTCTATTTCATTATTTAAGAAAACATCATATCCAATAGATTTATAATAATCCAATTTATTTTTAATATCTTCATCCATATATAAATCACTTTTTGAAACAACTATTAAAGGTTTTATATTATTAAACTCTATTATATTAATCATTTTATCTAATAACAAAGTAGAAAAAGATGGATTAATAGTACTAGTTACAATAATTGCACAATCAATATTACAAACTGGTGGTCTATTAAGTTTATTTTTTCTATCTAATATTTTAGTAATAATTTTTTTATCTTCATCTATTTCTACTATATCACCAGCAAAAGGAGTCATATTAATATTTCTAAAGACTCCTCTTGGTTTACATACTACTTTTATATCATTATCTAATTTTACAGTATAATCATTACTTATTACTTTAATTATTCTACCCTTCATTAATTACCACTTTCCGAATTAGATTCACTATTTCCAGTTTGATTAGTTGTATTTGTATTAGTTTCTACCTTTCTTTTTTTAGCAACTTTAATAATTAATGTAGCACCTTCTACAACATCTGCTCCTGCTGCTCTACTTTGTTGAATTACTTTTCCTGGAGTTTCATCACTTTCTTCTTCTTCAACAGATAAATTTATCTTATTTTCTTCACAGAATTTTTGTATATCTTTAACTGAATAGTTCTCAAGTACAAAATTAGGATATTCTTTTGGCATATAAGGAATATATAAAGTTATTGTTTCTCCTTTGGCAATTGATGATCCAGCTGCTGCTGATTGTTCAATAATTTCGTTTTCTTTTCCTTCATAGTCTTTTTTATTTTCAACTACTTTAGTTTCAACTAAAACATTTAATCCTTCAACTTCAAGTTTAGCTTGTACTTTTACATAATCTTTTCCTTTATAATCTTCAATCTTAACTTTTTCATTACCAGCTGATTTAAACATTGTTATAGTTGATCCTTTTTTAACTTGTTCTCCAGCTTTAGGACTAGTTTTAGAAACATATCCTTTTTCAACATCATCAGTATAATCTTCTTTTATAGATTCATTAACTTTTAGTCCTGTCTTTTCTAATCTTTCTCTTGCTTTAGCAACTGTTAAACCAGATACATCAGGAACTTTAATATCCTTTGAAGTATTTAATTTAGGTAAAACAATAAATACTGAGAATAACGCGAATACCATAACCGCAACTAAAATAATAAGTGTTAAAGTAAATTTACTTAATTTCTTATCTTTATATTCATCATCTTCAATTTCTTTAACTTCAAGTATTTCTTCTTTTTTATCTTCTTTATTTTTAATTTCTTCTTTTAAACTTCCAATTACTTTTGTACTTTCATCATCAAATTCATTTTCTGGATAAGTAAATGTAATTCTTTTTTCATCCATTCTTGATTTATCTTGACAAGTTTTTAAATCATCATATAATTCTCTAACATTGTTATATCTGTTTTTAGGATTCTTTGCTGTTGCTTTTAAAATTATATTTTCAACAGATTGAGGTACTGTTTCATTTGCTTTTCTAACACTAGGCATTGGATTTTTTAAATGTTTCATTGCTATTTCAACAGCAGTTTCACCTCTAAATGGCATAACTCCTGCAAGCATTTCATACATCATGATACCAAGTGAATATATATCACTTTTTATAGTACTGCCTTTTCCTGATGCTTGTTCTGGAGGTAAATAATGTACTGATCCCATAACTGAATTTGTTTGTGTTAAATCAGATGCATTAATTGCCATTGCAATACCAAAATCTGTTATTTTTATCATACCATCATCTAGAATCATTATATTTTGTGGTTTAATATCTCTATGTATAATATATGAATCATGCGCATGAGCAAGTCCATCTGTTAATTGAGACATTATATCTATTACTTCAGGCACAGATAATTTACCTCTTTTTTTAATTAATTGTTTTAATGTTTGACCATTAATATATTCCATTACTATATAAAAGTTTCCATCATCTTCACCAACATCATATATTTGTACTATATTTGGATGATTTAATAATGACGCACTTTGTGCTTCTCTTCTAAATCTTCTAACAAATTTTTCATCATCAGCAAGATCTCCTCTTAAAACTTTAATAGCAACATCTCTTTCTAGAATTGTATCAAAGCCAAGATAAACGTTTGCCATTCCACCTTCGCCAATTAATTTACGAACTTCATATCTATCATTAATTTTTTGCCCCTTAACTATCATTATCTTTCACCTTCTTCAGTAAATAAACATGCGATAGAGATGTTATCAGTTCCACCTCTAATATTACTCTTTCTTATTAATTTAATAACTTTTTCTTCTAATGTAGTATTTTCTGCAAGTAATACTTTTTCTATTTGATTATTATTAAGCATTGATGTTAATCCATCAGATGAAAGTAATACTCCTGTTACATCATTTTCTACATCAAATATATCTATTTCAATAGGATTATTAGCACCAAGTGCTCTCATTAAAATATTTTTCTTTGGATGATTTTTAGCTTCTTCTGCTGTTAATTCACCATTTTTAACAAGTAAATTAACTAAAGTATGATCATGAGTAATCTTAAATAATTCATTATTCTTTAAAACAAATCCTGAACTATCTCCAATATTTCCAAATAGTAAATAATCTTTTGTATAAATTGCTAATACTAAAGTACTTCCCATACCCTTACTTTCTGGATGAGATGCAGTATATTCAAATATTTCATTATTAATATCTTCTGCTGCTTTTCTAATCCAATTAACTGCACTAGCTTTATCACCAATTGAATCAACACTACTAAAATTTCTAGTTAAATGATTAATAGTAATTAAAGATGCAACTTCTCCTGCTTTATGGCCACCCATACCATCTGCTACTGCAAGTAAATATTCATCATGTGCATTTTTTAAGATAGTTACGTTATCTTCATTATGTTCTCTTACTCTTCCTGTGTCAGTTAAAAAATAACTTTCCATAATTACACTCCTTTATTTTCTTCTCTTAATTTTGATTCAACTTCTGCTCTTAATTGACCACAAGCAGCTGATACTTTTGAACCAAATTCTTTTCTTATTGTTACATTTATATTATTCTTTTTAAGTATATCATAAAATGTACCAATTTGAGAAGTACTTGATCTTTTAAATTCAATATTTTCTGTTTCATTATATGGAATTAAATTAACATAGCAATTAATTCCTTTTAATAGTTTTGATAATTCATACGCGCATTCATTAGTATCATTAACATCCTTTAATAGTATATATTCAAAAGTAACTCTACGATTTGTTTTATCTAAATAATACTTTATAGCATCTATTACTTCTTCTATTTTATATGCTCTATTAACCTTCATTATCTTACTTCTTAATTCATTATTAGGTGCATGTAAACTAATTGCCAAATTAACTCCTGTTTCTTCATCTGCGAATTCTTTTATCTTAGGAACAATTCCACAACTAGAAACTGTTATATGTCTTTGACCTAACGCTAATGCATATGGATCAGTAATAATTCTAATAAAATCCATAAAATTATCATAATTATCAAATGGTTCACCAATACCCATTATAACAACATGGCTAATTCTTTCACCAACATCTTTTTGAACTTCCATTACTTGTAAAAGCATTTCGTCTACAGTTAAATTTCTAACTTTTTTAAGTCTTCCACTTTCACAAAAAGCACATCCCATATTACAACCAATTTGAGATGATATACAAATACTAAGTCCGTAATCATGTTCCATTAAAACAGACTCAATCTTATTGCCATCACT
>JAFOMI010000013.1 GCA_017418945.1 Bacilli bacterium | reverse complement strand
AACTATTTCTTCATCAGTAACATTCTTTTTAACTAATCTTAGATTATCTTTTATACTCATATTAAAGATATAAGGATTTTGTGAAATAATAGTTATATTATTTCTAATAGATTTTTCATCTAAAGTATTAATATCTTTTCCATCTATAAATATTTGATTATCATCAACATTATATAATTTACAAAGTAATGAGAATATAGTTGTTTTACCAACACCACTTTTACCTACAAATCCTACTGTTTCATTTGCTTTAACATTAAAACTTAATCCTTTTAACACTTCATTTCCTTCATAAGAAAAATGAACGTCTTTAAATTCAAAATTACCATTTACATTATCAAGTCTTTCTTTACCAAAAGATTCTTTTTTAAATTCATCAGTAAATAATGAGAATACTCTATCACAAGACAAATTAAATGCTTTTAATTCTGTTATAAATTCACCTACATTATCTCTAAAATTACCATATATTCTATTTTCATAATTATAAATAATAAGTGCGATAGATGTTGCTATATAACCATCTTTTAATAAATTAATTATTAATATTATTAATCCAAGCTTCATGATATGAATAACTATGCCTATTACTAAATTATATGTCATATCTGTATTTCTAAATTCAAATTCAGTTCCTGTATAATCATCTATACTCTTATCTATTTCATCCATAAAAGAATCTTTAGCATTAAGCATTTTAATATCCCTAATACCTCTAACAAGTTCTGTTATTAAACTAGTAGTTTTTTCTTTTTGCTTTCTCCATTTTTTATCTTTTTCATTCATTTTTTTTGCTCTTAAAGTCATTAATATTGTAACAATTATAAAACTAATCAAATAATATAAAAATGCTAATTTATTTATAAAAAATACCGCAATAAATATACCAATA
This sequence comes from Bacilli bacterium, assembly GCA_017418945.1. Taxonomy (GTDB): domain Bacteria; phylum Bacillota_I; class Bacilli_A; order RF39; family UBA660; genus RUG13038. The sequence continues at coordinate 53,103 of JAFOMI010000013.1, read as the reverse complement.
CTAGTTAATATATTTACAAGAAAATGCATACCTCTAGTATAAATATGACCCATTTCATTAGGATCACTAGTTAATCTTTGAATAAAAGTACCTGAATTTTTTTTATCTATATTACTTAATTCTATTTTTAATATTGAATTAGCAGCATCTACTTCTATATTCTTAGCAGTACCTCTAAAAAACACTTGAGTATTCTTTCTCATAATAAAAACAACTAATTCTGCAATTATATAAATAATAGTTACTACAAGAGCAATCATTAATAAGTCTACATACAAATTTTCTGACAATGCAACTATTATTTTTGCAGATAAAATAGGATTTATTATATTAAAAACTATTAACAAAACTGACATTATAGTAAAAACTATAAAGTTTTTTCTATAATCTTTTGCATACTTATAAACTCTTTTTAAATTCTTTAAAGTTTCTCTCATTTTAATATCTCTTCCATTCCCATATAATCTTAATTAATTATATCATAAATAACAAAAGAAAAAAGTACGAATAATCGTACTTATTAGATTTCTTCAATTTTCATGAAATTAGTTACAGCAGTTTCGTCTGAAGAATTAGTTAAACCTGAAGTAATAACTATTTTATCTCCTGATTGAAGATTTAATGCTTTTTTAGCTAATTCAAGATTTTGTTTAACTAAATCGTCCATATCATTAGTGAATTTACCAACAACTGCTTTTACACCATAGCAAACTGTTAATTTATTAGCAACTTCTTGATCTTCACAAACAGCAATAATTGGGCATACTGGTTTTAAATTACTAATCTTTTTAGCGCTGTTTCCTGTAATTGAAGCAACTACAATAGCTTTAGCATCTAATGCTTTAGCTGTTTCAACAACACCTTTAGCTATAGAACCAACTTGTCCTTCATTATTATATTTGAATGTTTTATCATAATATTTTTCTGCAGTAGCACAAATTTCAGCCATGTATCTAACAACTTCTACTGGATATTTTCCTAAAGTAGTTTCACCAGATAACATAACAGCATCTGTTCCATCTAATACAGCATTAGAAACATCTGTAACTTCTGCTCTTGTTGGTCTCATGCTCTTCTTCATAGATTCAAGCATTTCAGTAGCAACAACAACTGGTTTACCAGCTTCTCTTGCCATTCTAATCATTTCTTTTTGATAAATTGGTAGCATATCTAATGGAGCTTCATTACCAAGATCTCCTCTTGCAACCATTATTCCATCAGCAACTTCTAATATTGATTTTAAATTTTCAAAACCAGTAATACTTTCAATTTTAGCAATAATTTTCATTCCTGATTTATGTTCATCAATAATTTTTCTTGCTTCAATAACATCTTCTGCACATGAAACAAATGATAAAGCTAAATAATCTCCATCATTTTCACAAGCAAAGATAATATCTTCTCTATCTTGTTCTGAAATGAATGGCATATTTAATTTTACTCCTGGAACAGCCATACTCTTTTTATTTCCTAGAATACCACCATTAATAACTTTACAAGTAATTCCATCATTTTCTTTTGAAATAACTTCTAATTTCATTAATCCATTTTCTAATAAAATTGAATTACCAACTTCAATACTATCAATAGCTTCAGGATGATTAACTGTAAATCTTTCTTCATTTCCAACTACATTATCTTTAACTATTCTAATAGTATTACCTTCAACTAAAGTAATTTCTTCATTTTCGAAAACACCATTTCTAAATTCAGGACCTTTAGTATCGAATAATAATCCAATAGTTAAACCTGTTCTTTCTCTAACAGCTTTAACTGTGTCAATATCCATTTGTTTTTCTTCTGGAGTAGCATGTGAAAAATTAACTCTTGCGATGTTTGCTCCATTTAATACCATTTGTTCAAATGTATCAGCATTATAACTAGATGGACCTAAACTAGTTATAATTTTTGTCTTTTTCATAAATTCCATAACATCATTCTCCTTTTTGCGACATAGTAATTTTAACACAAATTCCTGGATTTTGTAAACGTATTTAACTAAAAAAATATATGTTTTTTAGTATTTTTTTATAAAAAAAAGAACCATATAAAATATAGTTCTATTTTTCTAATTCAGATAAAATTGCTGGTACCATTTGTTTCTTTCTTGATGCTAATCCATCAATATAAGTCATTTGATCAAATGGACTAACTTTAAATCCTGATTCTAATATATCTTTAGCATCTTTTGTATATAATACATAAGAACCATTCTTAATAACATCTGTTATACAAAGCATAGTAAATTTACAATTTAATGATTCGTTTATTCTTTCAAGTTCACTTATAAATTCATCTATTTCATTATTAATAGAATCAACATCTAATGTAAATATTTGTGCTACTGCAAATTTTGTATCATTACTTGTAAATGTTTTTAAATCTGTTGTTATTATTTCTTCTTTTGTTTTACCTTTTAAACTAGTTCCTGCTTTAAACATATTAATTGCATATTCTTTATAATCAATATTTAATTGTTTAGCAAGTTCTTCTACTACTTCTCTATCCTTATCTGTTGTTGTTGGACTTTGAAGAATTAAAGTATCAGATAGTATTCCTGATATCATTAATCCAGCCATATCATTTGGAATTTCAATTTTGTTTTCTTTATATAATTCATGAATAATAGTATTTGATGAACCAACAGCCATATTTCTAAAGTTAATTGGTATTTTTGTTGATACACTACTAATTTTATGATGATCAACTATTTCAACAATTTCAGCTTGTTCAATTCCAGGTGCACTTTGTTCAAATTCTTGATGGTCAACTAAAATTACTTTTTTATTATTTTTTTCATTAATATCAGTAATTCTAATTAAACCTAAGCACTTATTATTTGAATCAACTACTGGATAATTATTATGTTTAAGTTTTTTAGTTTCTTCAACAAAGTCATCATAAAAATCTGTTTCTTTAAAACTAATTGAATTTGGATGAACTATTGTCTTAATTTCATTACTTAAGCAAATTGTTTTAGAAGCTTTAAAAGTATCTAATTTAGTTCTAATGATATTAACTTTATTTTGCTTAGCAAGTTCAATATTTTTTTCATCTATTTCTAAATTTCCTGTTACTATTAATAATTTTATTTTATTATTAATTGCGTATTCATGTATTTGATTTCTATCTCCTACTATTAAAATATCTTCGTTAGTTAAATTAACATTTTCTAAGAATGTTTTAGAATTATAAGATGCAACTATTAAATTACCAACAATATCATCATTAAATTTTAATATTTCTTCTCCTTTAATAGTATTTACAATATTTTCATAAGTACTATTTAAAGAATTAATATTTCCAGAAATTAATTCTTTAACAATATCTTTTAAAGTAACAATTCCTAAAAAAGTATTGTCATCACTTACAACTGGTATTCCTGTAATATTATTTTCTATTAAATAATCATATACTTCTTTAATTGTTTTCTTTTGATTAACAAAGAAATTCTTATGATAATCAATATCTCTTATTTGTAATCTAACATCATTTAAATATTTTGGTTCTTTAACGTTAAAATAATCTAAAACATATTTTGTTTCATCATTTACATGTCCTAATGCTCTTGGTTCAGTATTCATACCTAGTTTATTTTTTAAATAAGATAAAGTTATAGAACCTGTAATAGCATCAGTATCTGGTCTTTGGTGACCAAAAACATATATTTTGTCCATATTATACCTTCTTTCCACACTTTATAATTATATATTTTTTTAACAAAAAAGTAAATAAAAACTATGATTATATCATAGTTTAATCAATCTTTATAAATGGTTCTAATAAATCATAACCAAAGAAATAAACTAATAAAGTTAGAATAACCCATATTAATAATAAAATAAGTTGAACAATTAAAACTTTATCTTTTTTCTTTGTTTTAGTTTCTTTGACAATTTCATTTATTTCATTCTTTTCTTCAATAATAACACTTGGTTTTAATTCATCAGAAATATGAACATTATTATCTAGATCATTATTCATATCACTATCAATTATTGTCGCAATTTTTTCATCGTTATAATCAGAAAAAATATCTTGCATACTATCATTCATATCTCTCACCTATTATAATTATATACTATTATTTTATATTTTTAAAGTACTAAATAAAATTAACTAATATTTCATTTGACATATATAAATACTCTTCTTTAATAAATAAATGATTATTTTTTATATCAAGTATCTTTTTATCTAACAATTCTTTAACATTAAATAAAGTTAGTATATCTTTTTTATATTTCTTATTAAATAAATCTATATCTATTCCGTCTATTTTTCTAAAACCCAATATAAATTCATATCTAACCTTATCTTCTAAAGATACATACTCTATATCTTTATTATATATTTTATTCATATAATCAATTATATTTTTTTTATTTGAGTATCTAATATCATTTATATAACCTGATGCGCCAACTCCAAATCCATAATATTCTTCATTATTCCAATAAGTTAAATTTGCTTTTGATTCATATCCTTCTTTAGCATAATTACTTATTTCATAATGTTTATAACCTTTAAGTTTTTTATTTATTAATTTATACATTTCATAATCTAAATCTTCATCAATAGGATTTATTTTCATATTATGCAATTTTGTATGCTCTTCAATTATTAATGAATAACAAGAAATATGTGGTATATCAAGTTCAATAAATTTATCTAAATCTTCATCTAAATCTTTTAAAGTTTGATCTTTAAGTGCATATATTAAATCAATATTAATATTATCAAAATATTTCTTTACAATATTTATTTTTTCTTTAACATCAACATATTTTCTTCCTAAAAATTCAAGATTATTTTTATTAAATGATTCAACACCAATACTAATTCTATTAACTCTATTTTTTTTACATAAAAGAAGTTTTTCTTCTTCTATATCTTCAATATTAAATTCAATTGTGAATTCATATTTATCATTTAATAATAAATTATTTGTTATATCAAATAATTTTTTTAATTCATCTATATCTAATGAGGAAGGAGTTCCTCCTCCTATATAAATTGTATTTAAAACTTCTTTTTTATAATTATTTTCTACTTCATCTTTTAATGAATCAAGATATTTATTAATCCATTCTTTTTTATAATAGAATTTACAAAAATCACAATATGAACATATATTTTTACAAAAAGGAATATGTATATAAACAGATTTACACATTACGCATGCTTCCTTTAAAATGACTATTTTCATCTCTTATAGGAGTATTATTTTTTGCGTAATTATTTCCTCCTTTTATTCTTCCTTCAAGTGCATTTTCTTCTCTTCTTCTTTTTATAAAATCTAACATTTCAATTTGATTATCTATCAAAAAGTCTTCATCAAATTCTTTTTTATCTCTATTTACATATCTAAAATATTTTTCTAAATTAAATGTTAAATCTCTTCCTACTGTAGAAGATGAAGTTTTAATACCTCTTTTTTCTAAAACAGATGCTAATTCTATATCAGATAATTTTCCATTATATTCAATAAATACTTTAGCAGTTTCAAGTGCTCTTCTTCCTCTTAAATGAATATTTTCTAATTTTCTATTTATTTCTTCTTCTCTAGTCATAATTATTACTTCCCAACACTTAATATTTCTAAGAATGCATCTGGTGGTATTTCTACAGAACCAATATTCTTCATTTTCTTTTTACCTTCTTTTTGTTTTTCAAGAAGTTTTTTCTTTCTACTAATATCTCCACCATAACATTTAGCCAATACATTTTTTCTTAAAGATTTAATATTTTCTCTTGCAATTATTTTACTTCCAATTGATGCTTGAATAGGTACTTCAAATAATTGTCTTGGAATTATTTCTCTTAATTTATTAACAAGTCCTTTACCTATATCATAAGCAAAATCTTTATGTACTATCATAGATAAAGCATCTACTACTTCACCATTTAATAGTATTTCCATTTTTACTAAATCACTTGGTTTATAACCTATTAAATCATAGTCAAATGATGCATATCCTTTAGTTGCGGATTTTAATTTATCAAAGAAATCATACATTATTTCTGATAATGGCAATTCATAGTGAATATTTACTCTTGTCTTATTAATATAATCCATATTAATAAAATTTCCTCTTTTACTTTCACATAATTCCATTATTGGACCAACATATTCTGTTGGCACAAATATACTTGTTTTAATATATGGTTCATATATTTCTTTTATTTTAACTTTATCAGGCATATTAGATGGATTATCTATTTCTAATTCTTCATTATTTGTTAGTGTTACTTTATATACAACTGAAGGCGCAGTTAAAATAATATCTATTCCAAATTCTCTTTCTATTCTTTCTTTGATTATATCCATATGAAGTAATCCAAGAAAACCACATCTAAAACCAAAACCTAATGCTTTACTAGTTTCTGGAATAAATTCTAATGATGCATCATTTATTTTTAATTTTTCAAGTGCATCTCTTAAATCATTATATTCACTAGTTTCTAGTGGATATATTCCACTAAAAACCATTGATTTCATAGGAACATAACCTTTTAATATTTCACTTGCTGGTTCTTTTTCTAAAGTAATTGTATCACCTATCTTAATATCGCTTATATTTTTAATAGATGCGCATAGATAACCAACATCTCCAGCTTCTATTTCATTTACTTTATTAATTTTTGGATTAGAATAACCAAGTTCTACAACATCATAAGTAGCATTATTAGACATAAATCTAATTCTATCACCTGTTTTAATTTTTCCATCTACTACTTTTAATTGAACTACTACACCTCTATAAGGATCAAATGCACTATCAAATATTAACGCTCTTAATTTTTCATTTTTATTTCCTTTAGGACTAGGTATCTTTTCAATAATTCTATCAAGTAATGTATCTACTCCAACACCTGTTTTTGCACTTGTTAATATTATTTCATCTTTAGTAAATCCAAAAGTATTTATTAATTCTTCACTAACTTTATCTACATCCGAATTAGGTAAATCAATTTTATTAATTACTGGGATTACTTCTAAATCATTTTCTAGAGCTAAATAAAAATTTGCAAGTGTTTGTGCTTCTATTCCTTGAGTTGCATCTACAAGTAATATTGCTCCTTCACATGCTGCTAAAGATCTAGATACTTCATAAGAGAAGTCTACGTGTCCTGGAGTATCAATTAAATTAAATACATAACCTTTATAATTTAATTTAACAGCATTCATCTTTATAGTAATTCCTCTTTCTTGTTCAAGTTCCATACTATCAAGCATTTGAGACTTTAATTCTCTTTTAGATACTGCTCCTGTTAATTCTAAAATTCTATCTGCAAGCGTACTCTTTCCATGATCTATATGTGCTATAATTGCAAAGTTTCTAATCTTATCTTGATTCATCTAATCACCTTTTCCAATAAATATTATACAATAAATATTTATTATTGAAAACAATTTTAATTAATCATATTTTCTATAGCTTTAAAACTAGTTTTTAAAACAAAATTAACAGTTTTATTTAATAAATTAGATATATTATCACCAAGATTAGTTACTTTATTAGAATAATCTTTACTATCATTATTAATATAATTTGAAATATCTATCTTTTTACCATTACTTATATCCTCTTCAAATCTTTTTATATTTTCTTCCGTAACAATTGCTTTTTTATTATTACTATATTCATAATAATTAGTTTCGCTAGATAAAATAATAAAAACTGAAACCAAGAATAATAATAAAAATAATATTTCTAGAGTTTTTTTCATGCATCTTCCTCTATATATTTTTTTAATGCAAAACAAAGTACATCTATTGTATTTATAACCTCATTCATAGTATTATCTTTGGCACCAAGTTCTATTAAAATAGCATTTTTATCCATATCTTGATTATATATTTCACCCCAATCATCAATATCAACCTCATATATTCCTCTTGATAATTTTGGATATTTTTCATTAATAATACTATCAAGTTTAGCCATCATTTTTTTATTTTCTAAATAATTCTTATTTGTAGTGCCAAGAACAAATAATACTCTTGCATAGTTTTTACCTTCAATATTAATAGTTGAAATTTCTTTTGAAACAGAATCTCTATGTAAATCAATAAAATATTTTAATGAAGGATAATTTTCTTTAGCATTGCTAATAAATACTCTAGAACCACCATAAAGTTCATTTTCAGGTAACCCCATTTTATTAATAAAATCACTTAAATTTGTATCTTCAAAATATGTAGGAATTTTATTTTTACTTAATTTTTCTTTTAATAAACTACCCGCCATCATAACATTTGGAACCATATTATTAATAAGACCTTCATTACTATATGTTTCTAATTGATGCGTATTATAAATATATACTATTGGATCATCTATATTATTTTTAACTTCTATATAAGATGTATTGTTTTCATAATCTTTAGAATTATAATCATCTTCTCTTTTATATTCTTCTTTAACTTCTATATCTTTTTTTACATTATAATTATTCTTTTTATTATTAAAAGTTAAAAACGTAATTGGTTTATTAACATCTATATTAGAAAATGCTTTTAATATAGAATTAACTATATAAGAATAATTATTCTTATTTTTATATGAAGTACTAATCATATAATCAAGATATTCTTTATCATTAACATTAATATCTAAACTAGATAGTTTTTTAACAGTTAATGATAAAGACATAATAAATATAAGTAATAAAAATAATAATTTAAAACTAAGTTTTTTCTTCTTTTTTAACCTTACTTTTTTCATATTATCACCAGTGTTATCGTAGCACTCAGGAATTAAAGAAAATGTCGTTTTATATTTAATTACATAAATTTTACAAAAAAATGAATACTTATTGCATTTTTTAATAATATTTGATAAAATTAATAGAGTTAACAGGTCATGGAGGTGAAAGAAGTGGCAAATATTAAAAGCGCAAAAAAGAGAATCGAAGTAAATAGAAAGAAAAACAGTAATAACGTACCAAAAAAATCTTCTATGAAAACAGCTATTAAGAAAGCAGTTACTAACCCATCTGAAGAATCTATTAAAGAAGCTTACAAAAGAATAGATAAAGCATTAGCAAAAAATATTATTACAAAAAATAAAGCAGCTAGAGCTAAATCAAGAGTTAGTACAAAATTAAACGAAAATAAATAATTAAATATCTATTAAATAGATATTTTTTTTATTTTTGTGTATAATTTTAATAGGTGAAATTATGAAGAAAGCTATTACCCTATTTTTTATTGGTCTTATGGTTTTTGTATTTGATACTAAAATTTTTAACGACACTATTTTTAATATATATTATAAATACATTAATAATGATAATGTTAAAATTATATCTAATGAAAACTTATTAAAAGAAAATCAATATCATAATAATATTAATAGTAATTATATAAAAGAAACAGATGATTTATTAGTAAAAAACAAAAACGATTTATACAATGTTTATTTTACAGCAGTTAATAGAGGCTATGATAATTTAACATTTTATTGTGATAAGAATTATAAAACTTGCATGGATGATATTAATAAATTAGATGAAGAAAATAGTTCTTTCTCATATATAAATCAATTAGTTAAAGTATTTAATTCATATTCTACTATTGAATCAACATATTTTAATGGAAGAGTTGATATTAAAATTAATAAAAAATATTCTGACAATGACATAAAGAAAATAAATAACGAATTAAATAAAATAATTGAAGAATTACATATCAATGACTATGATGATGTTAAAGAAAAAATAAAAGTTTTCCATGATTATATAGCAGACACAAATACATATGATAATGATAAAGTTGATAATAATGATAATACATATCATTCTGATACCGCAATTGGTACATTATTTGAAGGAAAATCCATATGTAGTGGATATACTGATACCATGAGTTTATTCTTAGATAAATTAAATATATTAAATACAAGAGTCGCAACTAAAGATCATGTTTGGAATGCATTATATAATAATGGTAAATGGCTTCATATTGATTTAACTTGGGACGATCCTGTTACTTCAAGTAATAGTAATATTATTCAATATAATTATTTTATGATTGATACTGATGAGCTTAATAGAATTGATAATGAAGGTCATAATTATAATAAAGAGATATATGATTTTATAAATTAAAAAAAGAATCCAATTGAAGTGATTCTTTTTTTTAGTCTTTATATTTTGATTCTAAACCATAATATTCTTCTAATGATATATTTTTTCCAGCATTATGAATTTTACTTGCTATATCCTTACCTACGTATCTTAAATGCCAAGGTTCATATTTATATCCTGTATACTCTTCTTTACCCTTTGGAAATCTAATTATAAATCCATATTTATAGCAATTTTCATCAAGCCATATTGCTTCAGGAGTATCTTCAAAAGATGAATCTGCCGCATTAATGTCTGCCGCTAAACCTGTTTGGTGTTCAGAATAACCTGGTCTTGCTGAATATCTATCAGCAGCATCCTTTCCATCTTCAGAAACATACTTATCATATAAATCAACTTGATATTCATATGATCTAAAACCTGATGCTACAAATAAATCTACATTATCTAATCTAGCAGCTGATTGCATTTCATAAAATGCATCCATAAATTCTTCTGTTAATCCACCTGGATTATAACTCTTTGGCAATGAATATGTTTTATTTACAATCATTATACCATCTACATAAGTAATGCCATCTTTAACAGTAGTTTCATACTTTTCTTCTTTTACTTCTTCTTTTTCTTTAGATACACTCTTTGTCTTTTCTTTAACTACTACATTAACAATAGCTTTTGTTTTATCATTTTTAGATTTAATTACTAAATTAGTAGAGCCTTTTTTTAAACCTTTAATAGTATTATTTTCAAAAGAAATAATCTTTTTATCATATTCATAAACTAATTCTTTACTAGTTGGATTAGTAGGATTTAAAGTAATCTTAAGTTTCTTTTCTTCATTAACATTAACATTTACTTTAGATGATGAAGATATATTATCTAAATATATATAGCATATATAATATGAATCATATTTTTTATTTGTTTTAAACAAAACATATTTATCAGTAACTTTAAGACTTTTCTCATATAATTCATAACCATTTTTATTTTTAACATATATATCTACATAATTATGTTTATATAAATATCTAGGAACTTTTATCTTTAATTTACTAGATTTTTTTATTAATTCATTATTTTCAATGTAATATGTTTTTTGATTACTAAATATTTTTTCATTTATTGTTTTATTATATATTTTAGTATCTAACTTAAGACCATTTTTAAAATCATTAGAACTAATAGTAATATAATTTTTCTTATGTTTTATAGTAACATTTTCCATATTTTCATGAATATAATTAACAGTTTTTTTCCATACTTTAACTTCACTTTTATTAATTGTTATTATTTCATTTTTCTTAACCCCATTAAATAAAATTAAATTATATGTAAAATTGATACTAAATTTAATTAAAAATATTAATAAAATAAAGAAAATTAAACAATATAAAATTCTATCTATTCTTAATTTTTTTCTTTTCATAAGCATATCCTCTATATTTATAATATCACATTTTATAAAAAAGAAAAAGACTTCAAAAAAAGTCTTTTATAATTCAACATTATGATAAACGTTTTGTACATCTTCTATTTCATCTAACATATTCATTAATTTGTTAAATAATTCTAAATCTTCTCCTTCAAGAGAAACTTTATCAATAGCTACCATACTAACTTCATCTAAATCTATTTCTAAGTTTGCTTTAACTAATGCTTTTTTTACATTATTGTATTCTTTTGCATCTGCAGTAATAACTACTTCATCATTATCTGTTTCTATATCTTTAACATCTAACCCTTCATTCATTAATACTTCAAATACTTCTTCTTCATTAGAACCTTTAACACTAAAAATAGCTAAGTTTTCATAAAAATGTGAAACAGAATTTGTAACACCTAATTTACCATTACATTTAGTAAAAGCTGGTCTTACAAGTCCAACAGTTCTATTAACATTATCAGTTAAACAATCAACAATAACAGTTGATGCTCCTGGACCAAAACCTTCATATCTTAATGATTGATAACTTTCATCAACACCACTATTTACTTTATCTATTGCTCTATTAATAATATCACTTGGAACTTGATTCTTTTTAGCCTTTTCAACTAAACTTTTTAATTTATCATTTGATTCTAAATTAGTTCCACCTGATTTAGCTGCAATATATATTTCTTTTGCAAAATTTGAATAAATTTTTGCCTTAGCTGCACCATTTTTTTGAATAGCAGCTTTTCTTACTTCATAAGCTCTTCCCATAATAATCACCCTTTTACGAATAATATTTTACTATATTAGTTAAAAAAAAACAATAATTTTAATATATTTAAATATGAGAAAAAATGAGAATATCGATTTACAAATTATTTCAACTTGTTTATTTATTATCGCCACTTTTATTTCATTATCAATAACATATGATGAAAAACTAAAAAGTGAAGATAAAAATGGTTTTTATACTAAAGATGATGCATTAAATATATCTTTTAATAATAGATTATTATTTTTAGTTGCGGTTTTAATATCATTTTATGTTGCGATAAATAATTATTTAAAAACAGAAACAAATAGAGAAAAATATAAATCAGGAATATTACTTATAAGTAGTATCTTAACTATTATCACTTCCCTTCTTGTTTTATATGTATCCTATCTAAATAAAAAAGAAAATACATTAAATTCTAGTGATATACAAAATACTTTAATCTAAATAAAAATAATGATATAATAATATTGGTGATAAAAATGATAGGAACACTTATAGGTAAAACAATTATTAAAGTAGAAAAATTATTTAAATTTAATGCATCTTCTTTCCCAGGTGAAGTTATATTAAAATTATTTCCAAACTACTTAAAGAAAATCAAATATCCAGAACTTGTTATTATGGTAACAGGATCTACTGGTAAAGGAAGTACTGTTAAGTTACTTAAAGAAATATTAGAAAACAATGGATTAAAAGTATGTACTAATGAAGAAGGTTCTAACCTAATTTATGGAGTTTGTACTACGGTTATTAACAATGTTAAAGGAAAAAAATTAAATGCGGATGCACTTTTGTTAGAAGTTGATGAAAGATATCTTAAATTTGTATCTAAACACATTAAACCTAAATACTTAATGATTAATAATATTACAAGAGATCAACCTCCAAGACAAGGTTCATTTGATATAGTTTATAATGAAATATTAAAAGGTATTCATAAAGATACTCATTTAATTCTTAATGGAGATGATCCAATACTAAAAAAATTTAGTCTAATACATACTGGAAATATAACTTATTATGGAATTGAAAAAACAAAATATAGTTATAAAGAAATGAATGATATTAAAGATTATGAATATTGTCCTAAATGTCATAATAAATTAGAATTTGAATACTATCATTATGGAAGTGTTGGAAATTATAAATGCAGTAATTGTGATTTTAAAAGAGATAATATCTCCTACTCTATTACTAAAGTAGATTATAACAATAATGAAATAACAATTAACAAAAAAACTAAAATAAAAGTAAATAATTATATTTTATTTAATCTATATAATATTATTTCTACTTATACAATAAGTAAAGTATTAGAATTAAATGAAGACAAAATTATAGATACAATAAATAATTCATCTATTAATCAAAAAATATTTAATGAATTTGAAATAAATAATAGAAAATACACTATTTTAAATTGTAAAGCTGAAAATAATGCAACTTATAATCTATCCTTAATTTATACTGCAATGGATAAAGAAAAAAAGACTATAGTTCTTGGTTTAAGACAAATAAGTAGAAGATATAAACATTTTGATTTATCTTGGCTATATGATATCTATTTTGAATTATTAGATGATAAATCAATTGATAAAATTATTTGTGCTGGACCTTATGCATATGACTTTGCAACAAGATTAAAATACGCAAATATAAAAGAAGATAAATTAATAATACTTGATGACTTACAAAATATTAAAGAAACAATTGAAAATAAAACAAGTGGTAATGTTTATGCAGTTTTAAATTTTGACTATGTAAAACCATTTATCGAAAAAGTTAAGGAGGAAACAAAATGAAAATAACAATTGGATATTTATACCATGATTTACTTAACTTATATGGAGATTCTGGAAATATTAAAACTCTTAAATATCATTTAAATGAACAAGGAATAGATACTGTAATAAAATATATGAGCGTTAACGATAAAAAAGATTTTAGTGATGTTGATATTCTATATATTGGTAGTGGTACAGAAGATAATTTATTAGTAGCGCTTGAAGATTTAAAAAAAGATGAAAAAGCATTAATTAATTATGTTAATAATAATGGATTCATTTTAAGCACAGGTAATTCAGTTGAATTATTTGGTAACTATATAATTGCAGATAAAAAAATAAAAACTCTAGGTGCATATGATTATGTTTCAATGCATCAAGATAGAATAGTTAAAGATATTAGAATTAAAACAAATTTAATTGATGAAGATATAATAGGATTTGAAAATCATATAGGAAATATATTATCTTATGATGATAGTATTATAAATATTAATAATTTTTATGGAACTTATATTATTGGTCCAATATTAGTAAGAAATCCAAAATTTTGTTCATTTTTAATTAAAGAATTAATACTAAGTAAAGATAAAGACTTTAAATTTAAAGAAGAAGATTATAAACTAGATGAATTAGCTTATAGTAATGTAAAATAAAAAATATTAACGTAAGTTAATATTTTTTTCTATTGTATTAATATTAAAATTATTTTTAATAGTTTTATTTCTAAGTGATATTTTATTAATACATAATAATATTAATATTATACATAAAAGTATCACTATTAAATTTAAAACAAATTTAATTGGAGAAATAATACTTTTAGAAGTATTAACTACTCTCTCTTCTTTATAGATATCATCATTAGATAAATCATAGAATTCAATTTTATTATTCTTTTTATCATATTCTTTAAATTTTACAATTTTATCTTTTAAATTTGAATTATAAAATACTACTTTTAATGTTTTATCTTTTAATAAACTATTAATAATATTATTTTCATCAAATGAACTAGTTACACTACTTTCATAAGTATTATTAGATATTCTATCTAATACTCTATCATTTTTAACATAATAATTTCTATTAAGATTTATATATGAGAATAATGAATTTAAAAACATTAAAAAGAATCCAAGTATTAAACAAAATACACCAATATTTCTATATCTAACTAAAGATATTTCTAAAATTGATGAAACTCCTATTCTTGATAATCCCTTTATAGATAAATATGTTCTTATATACATAAAAAACGCTACTAAAGAGATTAAAAACACCATTCCTATAATAAATCTATATAATTTATTATTATTCATTAAAACACCCCTCAAACTTGACTTAATAGTTTATCATAGTATTAAAAAAAAAGCAAATTAAAAAAAGTTAACATTAAATACTTGTAATGTTAACTTTTATTTTTTTATTATCTTTTAAATATGAACTAGCTTGAAGAATAGTTCTAATAGAATTAATAATCTTTCCAGATTTTCCAATTAAACTTCCAGCTTCTTCTTCACTAACTACTATTTCAATAGTAACTTCATTATCTCCAGTTTCAAATTCTTTTACACTTACAGATTCTTCATCTTTAACTAAAGATTTTACAATCATTAATGTTAAATCAACTAAAGACATAATTATTTACCTCTCTTTGATGAAGCAAATTTTTCCATAACACCAGCTTTAGATAAAGCAGTTCTAGCAGTGTCAGTAGGAATAGCTCCATTTGCTAACCATTTTAAAGTTGCTTCTTCTTTAACATCTATTGATCCATCTAATGGATTATAAGTTCCTAAATTTTCAATAAATTTTCCATCTCTTGGACTTCTTGAATCAGCAGCTACTATTCTATAAAAAGGTCTTTTTTTAGCACCCATTCTTTTTAATCTAATCTTAACAGCCATGATATCCCTCCTTTAAAAACTAAATATAATATACTACAAAAAAAATATAATGTCAACCTTTTATGTTGACATTATACATTAATTTATAAAATCTTCTTTTACTTCGTTATCAATTTCATTATTTATATTTTCATCCATCTTTTCATCAAATAATTGCCAATCATCTTCATCATCTTCAGTTAATATTTTAACTTTAGTATCTCCCACTACTTCAATTCCTAATTCTTTTTCTATTTCAAATTCTATTCTATTTCCATCAATAGATACATTAACACATTCTGGTTGTTTTAAAGACTTTACTATTATTTCAGATGATTCTAAATCAGCATCTATTTTAGATTTTACATTTATTTCTTCTGTATAATTAATTTTCTTATTGATAACATTTGTTTTAGTATTATTATCTGAAGAATACCATATATTTACATCAAAAGATCCATCTACAACAGCATTATCATTTAATAACTTTCCATTAAATCTATTATTAATAATCCAGCATCCTAATATAGTAGATGGTATTATATCACTTTCTATAGAATACTTATTTTTAAAATACTTTTTCCCTTTTCCGATAACTGCTTTCGTAACAATTTCTCTATATCTAGACATTATATCACTCCCTGATATAATAATATGCAAGTAAATAAAAAAAGTGCATATAATGCACTAATTATTTGGCAAAGATATTTCCTGCAAAGTAAATTCTATTTTTAAATTTACTTTTATATCTTCGTCTTTAAAACTTATTTTTTCTAACTTATAATCATCACAAACTAAAGTTACCTTAACACTATTATCTTTATTATTACTATTACCATATATTAATGAAAATATATCTTTACTCTTCATATTAACAATATAATATGTTTTATTATTATGCTTATAACTTCTTTTAAAAGTTTTCATATTAAATATCTTATTTAAATCTATTTTAAAATCTTTTATTTCATTTATATCTTTAACTTCCTTAGTTTTAAAACTATTATTAACTTTATAATAATAAGTATTATTATCATAATAAGATGTATTTGTTTTTTCTAAAGTATCATTAGTATATATTTTATTTATAAATTGATAAGTATTAATATATTTAAGTTCTTCATATTTTATTTTTTGTGAAACTAGTCCTTCATTCTTTAAAGTTAATGCTATTTTATAATCATTATCATTTATTTTATTAATTGTATTATTAATTGTTTTTTCTAATCTCATATCTATAAATAATATTCTAATAAGAAAAAGAACTATTAATACAATTAAGAATATTAAAAATATTAATAATTTCTTTCTCATATTATATAGTCATTAATTCTTTTTCTTTTTCTTCTAAAATTTCATCAACTTTTTTATTATATTTATTAATTAAATCTTGAATTTCACTTAATCCTCTTTTTTCTTCATCTTCAGTAATTTCTAATTTTTTAATATCATCATTACTTTCTTGTCTAACTTTTCTAAGCGCAATTCTAGCATCTTCAGCCATACCTTTAGCTTGTTTAACTAATTCTTTTCTTCTATCTTCAGTTAATTCTGGAATTGTTATAAAAATTACTTCTCCAGTATTATTTGGAGTTAAACCTAAATTAGCTTCATAAATTCCCTTTTCAATATTATTAAGAGCTGATTTATCAAAAGGTTTAATTTGTAACTTTCTTGCTTCTGGTACTGAAATATTTGCTAATTGATTAAGAGGTGTTAATGCACCATAATAATCTACTCTAACACTATCAAGCATAGACGGATTTGCTCTTCCTGCTCTAATATTGGTTAATCTATCATTAAGCGTTTCAATAGCTTTATTCATTCCTTCTTCTGCCATTAATAAAATATCATCCATTTAAATCTTCCTTTCATTACTATATTAATTTTACTACATTAACATATTATTTTCAATAAAGAAAAAAGAGAAATTGCTTTCTCTTATCCATTTATTTGTTTTGCTACTTCTTCAGCAAAGTTTTCTTCTTTCTTTTCGATTCCTTCTCCAACTTCGTAACGAACCATATCTTTTAAAGTACTATTATTACTACTTAAGAATGCTCCTACAGTCATATCAGGATTCTTAACAAATTCTTGTTCAGTAATTACTATATCTTTATAGTATTTATTAATTCTTCCTTGAACCATTTTTTCAGCTATTTCAACAGGTTTTCCTTCATTAATAGCTTGTTCTCTTAATACTTTACTTTCTTCTTCGATTTCAGCACTTGGAACTAAATCTCTACTAACATATTTAGGATTCATAGCAGCTAAATGCATAGCAACATCACTAGCAACAGTTTCATCTGTTCCTTCTACTAAACATAAAGCAGATATTTTACCACCCATATGAATATAACTACCAAATACTTCATTATCATTTTTAGTAATTTTTGTAAATCTTCTTAAACTAATTTTTTCTCCCATTGTAGCAGTAACGTTAATAATATCATCATTAACAGTTCCTTCTTCACAAGGTAAAGCTAATGCTTCTTCAACTGTTTTAGCATCACTATTAATAATTGCTTTAGAAATTCTTTCTAATAATGATCTAAATTTTTCATTAGCAGAAACGAAATCAGTTTCACAGTTTAATTCAACGATAACAGCATTGTTACCATCAACTAAAACCATACTAGAACCTTCAGCTGCAATTCTATCAGCTTTTTTAGCAGCTTTACTGATTCCTTTTTCTCTTAACCATTTAACTGCTTCATCAATATTTTCATTGCTAGCTTCTAATGCTTTTTTACAATCCATTAAACCAGCATTAGTCATATCTTTTAATTTTTTAATTAAACTTGCATCCATTTAAATATCCCTTTCTATTTTAAAGCATCAATTAATTCAGCTTTTTTTAATTTACTATATCCTTCGATACCTTTTTCTTTAGCCATTTCTTTTAATTCAGCAACTGTTAATTTTTCAAAATCAACTTTAGTTTCTTTCTTTTCAGCCTTTTTAGTTTCTTTTTTTTCTTCTTTAACTTCTTTAGTTTCTTTTACTTCTTTTTTAGTTTCAGAAACTTCTTTAACTTTATCATCTTCAGTAATATAGTCAACCATATCTTTTCCAGTTGCTTCAGCAATAGCGTTAGCTAAAACTCCTAAAACTACTTTAATAGCTCTAACAGCATCATCATTTCCTGGAATTGGATAATCTAAATCTTCTGGATCACAATTAGTATCAACAATACCAAATACTGGAATACCTAATTTATGTGCTTCTCTAACTGCATTATATTCTTTCTTAGGATCAACAATAATCATTGCATCTGGTAATTTTCTCATATCTCTTACACCAGCGAAATAAGTAAGTAATTTTTCATATTCTTTTTTAATTTTTAATACTTCTTTCTTTGGTAGAGCATCAAATGTACCATTTTCTTCCATTTTTTCGATTTGGTCAAGTCTGTTAATTCTTCTTCTAATAGTTCTGAAGTTAGTTAAAGTTCCACCTAACCATCTTTCAGTTACATAGTAACTATCTGTTCTTTTAGCTTCTTCCATAGTTGCTTCTTGTGCTTGTTTCTTTGTACCAACAAAGATAACCTTTCCACCATTAGCTGCGATAGCATTTAAAGCTTTATAAGCTTCTTCAATTTTACTTACAGTCTTTTGTAAGTCAATAATATAAATATCATCTCTTGATGTATAAATATATTCTCTCATTTTTGGATTCCATCTTTTAGTTTGATGGCCAAAATGAACACCTGCTTCTAATAAATAGCTCATTGAAACTACTGACATAAAATCTTCCTCCTTTTGTTCCACTTCCAAATATCTCTTCTTTACTCCCCACTATTACTAGCACCCGGTTCATAAATCAATATTTGTGCATTTTTTTATAAAAAGCAAACATATTATAGCATATTCATATAGGTTTTACAATAGATTTTAAACAAAAAAAGAGTCTAAAACTCTTTTAAAAACTAGATGGATTAATATCGAATTCCACTTTTATTTTATTATTATTCTCTACTAAAGATCTAACTTCATTAAGTACATTTCTAACTTCTTCTTTACCCCTATATTTTATAATTATTTCAAAATAATATATATTATTAATTTTTGATAAAGATGAAACTGATGGTCCTAAAACTATCTCTTTTCTTAACTTATTTCTAACATAAGAAGCAATCTTATTAGATTCATTAATAGTTTCTTTAAAATCTTTACCTCCAACTTTAATTAACGCAATAAATGAATATGGAGGATAATATAATCTTTTTCTTACTTTTATCTCTTCATCATAAAACTTTTCATAATCATGATTTTTAGATAAATTAATTGCATAATTATCAGTATTAAAAGTTTGAATAATTACTTTACCTAATTTATCACTTCTACCCGCTCTTCCTGATACTTGTGAAAGTAAATCATATGTTTTTTCATTACTTCTAAAATCTGGTAAATTCAAAATAGTATCAGCATTTATTACACCTACTAATGTAACTAGTGGAAAATCAAGCCCTTTTGCTATCATCTGAGTTCCTATTAAGATATCTGCTTCATGATTATAAAATTTATTAATAATTGCTTCATGTGAACCTTTTCTAGATGTAGTATCAATATCCATTCTTAAAGTCTTTGCTAATGGAAATAATTTTTTTATTTCTTCTTCTACTCTTTCAGTTCCATACCCCATAAGTCTCATAGAACCATTACATTTTTTACATATTCCTTTATTACTTTCAGCATAACCACAATAATGACATCTATTCATACCACTACTTTTATGATAAGTTAAAGTTATATCACAATTAGGGCACTTTAAAACTTCACCGCATTCTTCACACATCAAATAAGATGAATAACCTCTTTTATTAATTAATAATATTATTTGTTCTTTTTTATTTAACCTATCTTCTATATTTAATAATAATTCATCTGAAAATATTCTATTCTTCTTTTTGAGTTCCTTAGTCATATCAACTATATTAACAATTGGTAAAGATGCATTATTTGCTCTTTTTTCTAATTTTACTAATTCATAATATCCTTTTTTTGCTCTTGCATAACTTTCTATAGTTGGAGTTGCAGATCCTAATATTACTTTAGCATTATGTGTCTTTCCTCTTAAAAATGCAACTTCTATAGCATTATATCTAGGGTTATGATCTTGTTTATAAGTATTTGAATGTTCTTCATCTATTATAATTATTCCTATATTAGTAAATGGCGCAAATACTGCAGATCTTGCACCTACTACTATCTTTACTTCTTTTCTTAATATTTTTCTATATTCATCAAATTTTTCACCAGTAGATAAACCACTATGAAGAACTGATATATTTTCATCAAAATGTTCTTTAAATCTAGAAATAATTTGAGGCGTTAAACTAATTTCTGGAACAAGCATAATTGCTTCTTTTCCTTCTTTTAAAACTTCATCTATTAATGCCATATATATTTCTGTTTTACCAGAACCAGTTACTCCATTTAATAAAACGATATCTTTTTTACTTTCAATTATCTTATTAAAAGCTTCTTTTTGATATTCATTTAATTTATGAACATTCTTTTCTCTTACTTCATCTTTTATTCTATATTCTTCTTTTTGATATTTTCTAATAAGTCCTTTTTCAATTAAAGAATTAACAGTTTGATAAGAGAATTCTTTTAATTCCTTATCTCCTCCTAATAACTCTTCTAATATAAGTACTTGTTTTTTAGCTTTACTAGTACTAATAAAATTAAGAGCTTTTTCTTCATCTACAATACTTAAATAATTAACGTACTTTTCTTTTACATTACTCTTTTTAGAAGCTTTGTATCCTTTTGGAAGCATTGCTTGATAAATAGATACTAAATTACATAAATTATCTTCACAAATTGTTTTTCCAAGTAAAAGCAATTCTTCATTTAAAATAGAATCTTCATCTATAACTTTTATTATACTTTTTAAATCTTCACTAGTACCTTTATTTATTTTAAGAATAAATCCTTCAAGTTCTTGTTTATTAAAAGGCACTAATACTCTTTTACCTACACTAATATCTTTTTTTAGATTATCAGGAACAAAATATGTAAAAGTTTTATCTTTTTTATTTATATTAATTTCTATTAAAACATCTACAGTCATATTAATACCTCCTTTTTATATTTTATCATATTTAAGTCAAAAAAAATAAGCAATTTCTTGCTTATTTTTGTTTATTTCTATTATCTCTAATATAAACTTTTCTAGAATTTCCAGTTGGTTCATAACCATTACCTGGATTAGTTCTTGACCAAATTATATCTACTGAATTAGTTACAGTACGATATTTATATCTATACTCAGTCTTAGTTCTAATATTATATGTGTATTCTCCAAGTAATTCTCTTGAAGTTACCCATTTTCCTAAATCAATATATGTTGTTTTAGCAGTTGACTTAGTTGCTCCTGTTAATTCATAACCATTAATAGCAACATTTTCTGTAGTCCAAATTCTATTTTTAACATATTTAACTCTATTTAAATATTTATATTTATATTGTTTAACTGTATGAACATTATAAACATATTCATTTAATCTTTCAAAACTTGTTACCCATTTATCTAATTGTTCATAACTAATAATAGTTTTTGTTGCTGTTTTATTAGCATATTCATATCCTGATGGACTTACCTTTGATTCAGTCCATTTAATATCTACTATATATCTTTCTGGATTGTTATGAGCATATTTATATTGTTTAACTGTATGAATATTATGAGTATATTCACCAAGTAAATCTTTTGAAGTTACCCATTTATTTAATTGTTCATATTTAACAACTGTTTTAGTTGCTGTTTCTCCTGTATATTCATATCCTGATGGACTTACTTTAGAATCAGTCCATTTAGCATCTTCAACATATTTAACTATAGATCTAACATTATATCTATATTCAGTTTTAACAACAGTATATCCTTGATTTTTATAACTATTTACTTCACTAGCACTTACTACTTTTTCATCAACAGTAGTTTGTGAACTAACTCTTGGAGTACAATAATTATATTGATATTCTGTACTTCCTGTTTTTCTATAAACCCTATAGCGATAAACATGTTTAGTTGCTTTACCATTACAAGCAATTATACAAGCTTCTTCTTTTTCGTCTAAGAATTCATACCAATATTCACCTTCGTATGTTGATATTGGAGTTTCTGATATATATGAATCTTTAACAACTTCCCAATGTCCACCAGTTCTAGTATTAGCTGGAGCATCAGCATAAACTCTAGAATCAGTATTAGCAGGTTTACTTGTATACCAAGTAGTATCTAATGTAAAGTTATCACATGTACTAACACTCTTATTAACTGATTTTCTAACAGTATATCTAGTGTCAATTACTTTAACATCATCTGATTCACTTCTCTTTACAGTAGTCCAATCAGTTTTATTCCATTCAGTTTTAGTGTTATATTTTACATGTTTATATTCAGTCTTTTTATTTTCAATTTTCTTTTGTCCTGTATATAATGTTCTTTCTTTCCATAAAGTACAGTTTCCATCACATGTTGTCTTAGTAGTCCAATCGTTATCATAAGTCCAATTGTCTCTTTGACCATATTTTACATGTTTATATTCAGTAACTTTATTTTCAATTCTTTTTTGACCTGTATATAATGTTCTTTCTTTCCATAAAGTACAGTTTCCATCACATGTTGTTTTAGTAGTCCAATTTTCATCATAAGTATAATTATCTTTATAATCATAAGCTATTTGTTCATATAATGTAGTACCACTAGTAACTTTCTTTTGTCCTGTATATAATGTTCTCTTATCAACTAACTTAACGTCATTAGTTTCTTTTTCTTGATTAGATTGCCATTCACCTAATCTCCAATTTTCAGAAGATAAATTCTTCTTATATTCATATTCAATTACATAACTATTAGATGGCGCAACTACTGTTACATTACCATTCTTATCAGTAGTAGTCTTAACTGATGTATCTTCATTCTTTAAAGATGCTAATGTACAATTACCTGTTGGACAGAAATTATAGCATCCTATCTTTTCAATAATATAATTAGATTCATCAGAACATGTTAATGAAACCTTTAACTCATATTCTTGTTTAGTTTTAGTAACTTTAACATATGATTTTTTAGTATCACAAGAATTTCCATTCTTATCAACAAATGGAATAATTAATTTTTGATCAATCATTTCTTGCAATGTCATCTTAGTAGATTTACCTTCTACTTTAGGCATTCTTTCTACAGTATAATAATCTTCTGCAGCATCTTTCATAGTTTGAATATTATTATTAAATATTGAACTATAAAATGGTTTTAAATTTGGCATTGGGAATAAATACATTAATAAAAATATAAATATTACTATCAATAATACTTTTACTAATAAATCCCTAATAAAACTTGAACTTTTCATTTAAAGACCCCCTCTTTTTGAAAACGTGCTCTATATTAACACATGTTCCTTTATTTGTCAAATTTAATGAAATTAATTTATATAAAAAAACCTCTTTTCATTGGCTTAATATTATATATCAATAATATTATTTGTCAACTTTTAAAGAGATTATAGTTTGACCTATATTAATATCTAAATTATATGAAAGGACTCTTTTATCTTTTTTTAAATATTTATGTATTTCTTCTTTTAATTTATAAGTACCTTTTCCATGTATTACTATAATATTTTTTTGTTTTAATTTAATAGAATCATTAATAAATTCATCTACTTTTATTAAAGCATTAACAACATCTTCACCATGTAAATCTATACTAGGATAAAGATTTATAAAAGGATTATTATTCATAATACACCTACTTTCTATTTCTTGGATGACATTTATAATACACATCTCTTAAGTGTTCATTAGATATATGTGTATATATTTCAGTTGAAGATAATGATTCATGACCTAATAATTCCTGTACTGCGACTAAATCCGCTCCTTGATCTAGCATATGAGTTGCGAAAGTATGTCTAAACATATGTGGAGTTATATTCATTTTAATACTAGTTCTTTTTATTAAATCATCTATTATTTGTTCTATTCTTCTTGTTGTTAATTTTGCTTCATTTTTACCCACAATTAAATATTCACTATTCTTATCTTCAAGATATTCTTTTCTTCCATTTTCAATAAATAGTTTCATTGAATCATACGCAATTTCACCAAAGGAAACTAATCTTTCTTTACTTCCTTTACCAAATATTAGTATATTTTTATTATCAAAATCTATGTCTTTTAATTTTATATTAACAAGTTCAGATACTCTTATACCCGCACCATATAGCACTTCTAATATAACCTTTTCTCTTTGACCTTCCTTAGTCTTAATATTTGGAACTTTAAATATTTCATCTATAGAAGAATAATTAATAAATTTAGGCATTCTCTTTTCTTTTTTAGGTGACGAAACTAAATTAAAGGGATTAGTTTCTAAAATACTATTTAATACTAAAAATTTATAAAAAGTCCTAAGAGAACTAAGTCTTCTTGATATACTAGTTTTCTTTAAACTTTTCTTTTCTAAGAATAATAAATAATTAGTACATTTTTTATAATCCATTTCCTTAAATGAATAATTACTATCATTTAAAAAATCATAATATTCCTCTAAATCTTTTTTATAATTTAATATAGTATTAGGAGAATAATTCTTTTGAACTTTTAAATATTTAATAAAATCATCTATATATTTATACATTATCATCACCACCAAAAAAAGGGATTAATCCCTATTTTTAAATATATTCTTTTTATGTTTGTTTAAGTATTCTCTTTTTAAATCTTCATCATAACCCATCGAATCTAAAGCCATATCAAGTTCATTCATTGTTTCATCAATATCATCTACATCTTCATCATTATATCTATTAATATAATCAGTTGGATTAAGTTCTGATTCATCATATTCATAATTTTCTTTTTTGCATTTTTTCACATATTTTGAATCTATAAATAATTCCTTTTTAGAATCTAGCACATTGTTAATCTTTTTTTTGATATCTTCTAATTGCATTTTTGCATTATCTACTTCTTCTTTTGAATAAATTGGCTTAGTTTCTATTACACCAACATCCACTAAAAATATAAACATATTTTTAAATGATTTATACAAAGGTTTACCGTAAAAATCAAAGAAATACGAATTAATATATTTCATTTGTTCCTTAGTTAATTCTTCATTAATTGTTCTTCCATAAGGACTATTCTCATCTGGCATTTCAATTTCTAAAGAATCTATTATAGATTTTAAAGATTCGGAAAACTTTTTATCATAATCATTAAAATCATTTTTATTTGTTAAATCAAATAATTCATTTCTAAAGAATTTCAAAAGTAATTCTGAATCTATTTTTTTCAAATAATTAACAAAATCCACTTGCAAATCATGATTTTTATAAAATTGAATTACACTTCTATAATTAGATCCAACAAAATTCATAGTCTCACTAATTCCAGCTTGTCTTTTTTTCACAGAAATATTAAAATCTTTACTTTTTATACCTAATTGGTTTAAAACAGCAGTTGAATTTACAAATAAAGTTGTAAATTTATCTAAATCGCATTGCGATTTAGAGCAAAAAATATCAAATTCCGAATTATTTTTATCAATTAGACTAACATAATACATATTTATCACCTAATAATATATGGTTCAGTATAGGAACCTTTTCCTGATACATATAAAGCATCACTATTAATATAGAATACAGGATAAATAGCATATGCTCTATTTGTTCTTACTGTTTGTAAACTACCATTTGAAATTAAATAAAATGAATATGAATCATCTGATGATGCAGTTACTGTAATAAAATTAAAATTACTAAATTTTCTATCAAAATTAAACATATAGTTATAATTATTACAATCTAAATCACTTGTAGATTTACATTTTGGAGATAAACTTGCCCTATAATAATCAGATATATTAATTAAACCTACTTTTAATTTTGTAGTTTTAGAGCAATCTGATTCTTTACTTATAGAAATATCAGAAGAACTTCTTTTTCCAGTACAAAAATCATGTTCTGAAATAAAGCTTTTCTCTTCTTGTGAAAAAAATATTTCTCCATCATTTTCATTTAGATTTGTATATAAGAACTCTAAATTATCTTTCATTCTACTCTTATCAAAATCATTAATTCCATAATAATCATTCTTATCTGAATTATATCTATTATCCCAAATATAACTATATTTTGTTTTTACTGTAGACATTACTTTTACTTGATTATCTTCAATTTCAATAATTCGATATAATTTATCACCTAATTTAACATAATTATCTGGATATTCTCCTCTATAGTAATAAACAGAATCATCTTTGTATAATCCATCACCTTCAGTTACTACTTCATTTGAAGAAATAATATATTCTCCAATTGATTTTGTTTCATATAAATTACCACATTTTATATGAGGTACATATTTATATTCTTTTTTCTTTTCACTTACTTTTATAATTTCAACATATCCATTACAAGTTACATTTCTATTATCAACCGCTCTTAACTCTTTTAAATATTTATTTCTAATTAAAGTTTCTGCAGTTACTCTAGTATTTTTTTCTGTAGTTCTAGGTAAAAGATATACGTTTTTTCCTACATATTTAATTGCTGCACTTTGTAATTTATTTTCAAGTTCAGTATATTCTGTTGCACCTTCTATTGAAATAGTATTATTTTTAGGAAGATTTAATACAACTACAACTACTACTATAGCAATTATTAATATAACCATAATTTTAACAATATTGTTTCTAATAAAATTCATTTTTATCCCTCACTTAACTTAATTATATCACAAATTTAATAATTATTATAAAAAAAATAAGGTTTACACCTTATTTAGTATTATTTAACATATTTAATAAATCTATTTTAAATTTATCTTTAGCAGCATTTTCTTTACTGATCATTACACCTTTATATGCTCCAAGTTCAGTATTATGTCCTTCAATTAATAAATCTTCTGGTGTAATAGTCTTTAATAATATTATATTTTTATTAGTATATACATCATAATGTAAAACAATTTCACCATGAACTTTTACAAATAATTCATCTGTTGGTAAAGATAATTCATATGAAATTGTATTCTTTTCTTTATCTTCTCCAACAATATTACCAATAAAATTACCATCTTTCATTTCAGGATAAAAATCAAAAATTAACTTTTTGAACGCAAACATATTATATTTTTTTACAGAACGTTCTCTCTTTTTGAACTCTGCTTCGTTTAAATATTCAAAAATATATACATCTCTCATATTATCCCTCCAATCTTGACTAATTTATGAATTTGCAATGAAAACATACCATAAACAAACTGTTTTGTCAATATTTTCAATATATTATATGTATCTTACACATTTATTATACCACTAAAAAAAGGAATAAAAACATCAAAAAGATGCTATTTACTCCATATTTACACTTATTTCAAATTATACCAATTTGTTCCTTCTTCAATATCTACAACTAAAGGTACATTTAATTTATATACATTTTCCATTTTATCTTTTACTATTTCTTTAACTATTTCTTCTTCATCTTTAAGTACATTAAATATTAATTCGTCATGAATTTGTAATATCATTTTACTCTTTAAATTCTTCTTTTTAAATTCATTATATATATCAATCATAGCCATCTTTAAAATATCTGCCGCACTACCTTGAATTGGTGTATTTTGTGCCATTCTTTCTCCTTGCTGTCTAATAATATAATTAGTATTATTTAATTCATCTATTTTTCTTTTTCTATTCATAATAGTTAATACATATCCATTTTTATATGCATCATCTACTACTTTTTTATTATATTCTTTTATAGTACTAAAGTTTTCTAAATATGAATCCATAAACTTTTTAGCAGTTTTAAAATCAGTACCTATATCTTCTGCAAGTCCAAAACTACTAATTCCATATAAAATACCAAAATTAACAGCTTTAGCATTTCTTCTCATATTTTTTGTAACTTCATCTTCTTTTACATTAAATATATCCATAGCAGTTTTAGTATGAATATCAATTCCACTATTAAATGCATCTATCATATTTTTATCATTTGACATATGCGCAAATACTCTAAGTTCTATTTGAGAATAATCTGATGAGATAAAAATAGAATCATCTTCTGGTACGAATGCTTTTCTAATTAATTTTCCTTCTTGATATCTAATTGGAATATTTTGTAAATTAGGTTCAATTGAAGAAAGCCTTCCAGTTCTTGTTAATGTTTGAGTATAAATAGTGTGTAAATGAGAATCTTCTTTAACGCCTTTTTTAATTCCTTCTATATAAGTACTATATAATTTAGTAATTGTTCTATAATCAATTATTTTATCAACAATAGGATTAAATTCTCTTATCTTATCTAATATTTCTCTAGAAGTTGAATAAGATGTTTTTTTCTTTTTAGGATATGGAATTTCTAATTTATCAAATAATATTTCTCCTAGTTGTTTTGGAGATTGAATATTAAATTCTAATCCAGATATTTCATATATTTCCTTTTCTAATTCACTTATTCTATCTTTTAATTTTTCTCCCATTTCATTAAGTACTTCTAAATCTACTTTAATTCCTTCAATTTCCATTGACGCAAGTACTTTTGTTAAAGGCATTTCTATATTCTTAAATAAATCTAAAGACTTTTCACTTTCCATTTCTTTTAATAATTTTTCTTTAGTTTCAAAAATAAACTTAGCTTTAATTGCACCTTCTTTAGATAATAAAGAATCATTTAACTCTTCTTTCATTAGATTTCCAAATAACACTGATTCATATCCAAAACTAGATGCTAAATAAGCACAATCATCTTTAACATTATAATTTAAGATATATAAAGCAATCATAGTATCAAAATCATATTCATCAAATTTAATTCCATATTTATTTAATAAAACTATATTTTTTTTGGCATCAAAAGTACTAATTATATGTCCTTTTAGTATATCGCTATTTATAAATAAATCTTTATTAATATAATATGCATTTTTTCCATCATATAAAGTAACACCAAGTAAATTAGCATCATGATAATTACTATTATCCATTTCTACAAACATACTAATTTCTTTATCTAATTTAACTTCATTTATATCTTTTACAATAGTAACTTCTATATCTTTAGTTTCCTCTTTAATTTCTTCTTTAACGTCTTTTAAAAATGAATAGAATTCTAAATCTTCATATATACTTCTTAAATTAGATGTTCTTTCACCAATTTTTAATTCTTCAAGAGTATATGGTACATTAACTTCTTTATAAATAGTTGCAATATCTTTTGAATCAAATGCTTCTTTCTTTCCATCAATTAATTTTTGTTTAGTAGCACCTTTTATATTTTCAATATTTTCATATATTCCTTCTACAGAACCATATTCTTGAAGTAATTTTAATGCGGTTTTTTCACCTATTCCTTTTACACCAGGAATATTATCTGATGGATCTCCTTGAAGTCCTTTAACATCAATCATCTTAATTGGATCAAGTCCATATTCATTTCTAAATTCTTCTTCATCCATCATAATATAATCATGTGCTTTTAATAATTTAACTTTAACATTTGGACTAATTAATTGTAATAAATCTTTATCACTACTTACTATTAACCCATCAAATTCTGGATTTTCATCAATCATCTTCGCATATGTTCCAATTATATCATCTGCTTCATAATTATCTATTTCAAAGCATTTAATACCAAGTGCAGTAGTTAATTCTCTAGATGGTTTAAATTGCATAACTAAATCATCTGGAGTTTTTATTCTTCCTGCTTTATATTCAGAATATTTATCATGTCTAAATGTTTTACCTTTATCAAATGCCACAATCATATATTCTGGATTTTCATCTTTAATTATTTTATTTAACATATTTGCAAATCCATATAATGCATTTGTTGGAAATCCTTTTGAATTCTTCATTAAATTACCAGAATACGCAGTTGCATAATAACTTCTAAATAATAAATTGTTGCCATCTACTAAAATTACTTTTTTCATATAATCACCATTTTAATTATACCATATTTGTAAACAAAAAAAAGGATTTATAATCCTTTTTAAATACTTCTTAATTTAATATTTAGTTTAGTTTCAACTTCATTAATAATATTATTAAATACTGACATAACTTCTTCATCAGTTAAAGTTCTATTTAAATCTTCAAATGTTAAAGAGTACGCAATTGATTTATTACCTTCACCAATATTCTCTCCAACATATAAATCAAATACAGAAATATCAGTTAATAATCTTCCACCAGCATGTTTAATTACTTTAATAACATCTTCATTCTTCATAGATAAAGGCATTACAAACGCTATATCTTTTTTAATATTTGGAAGTTTAGAAGCTGGTTTATATTTAATATCTTTTGTTTTAACATCTAAATCATTAATAGATAATTCCATAACATAAACTTCACTTTTTTCTATTATTGGATGTATTCTTCCAAAGAAACCTACTTTTTTTCTATCTAAATAAATATCTGCGCTAATTCCTGGATGAAGACTTTCTTCAGTACTTTCTACAAAACTATATCTATTCTTTAATCCTAAATAATCAAATAAATTAGTAATAATTCCTTTTAATACATAAAAATCATTTTTAATTACTTTACCTTGCCATAAACTAGAAATATAATTTCCATATAATAAAACTGCCAAATGATTTTCTTCTTCAAAATCATTATAGAAAACTTTACTAGTTTCATATATATTAATGTCTTTTAATCCTCTTGATTTATTATATTTAAATGCATCAATCATAGATGGAATCATTGTTTTTCTAAGTACGCTTCTATCTTTACTCATAGGATTTGGAACTAATATAGTTTCTCTATCCTTATAAAACATATTACTTGTTTTTTCATCTACTAAAGTATATGTTCTAGTTTCATTAAGACCAAGACTTCTCATTCTTTTACTAATATTTTTTCTAAATAATATTGCATGTTCATATTTACCTTCTTTAGTAGGTAATTCTGGAAGAGTATTTTTTAAATTATGATATCCATATAATCTTCCTATTTCTTCTGCAATATCATTAACATTTTCTTCAATATCAAGTCTTCTTCTTGGAATAGTAACAATAAATTTATTATCATTCTTTTCATATTTAAAATCTAATTTATTTAATTCTGTTTCTATATCTATTGATGTTAATTCTAATCCAAGTAATGAATTAACTTTTTCTGTAGTAAATCCTATTTTCTTTTCTCTTTTATCTACATTATCATATTCTGCTTTACCAGAAAGTACTTTTCCTTTAGCATATTTTTCTAAAAGATAACATGCTCTATCAAGTGCTGCATCTGTATATTCAAAATCAAGTCCTTTTTCATAACGAAGAGATGCTTCACTTCTTAAATTAAGTCTTCTTGCAGTCTTTCTAATATTTGCTGGATTAAATATAGCACTTTCTATTAATACTGTTTTAGTATTATTATCTACATCAGTATTAAGAGCTCCCATAATTCCGCCTATTGCAACTACTTTATTTCCATCTGTAATAACAATATCATCTTTTGTTAAATCTCTTTCTTGTTCATCTAAAGTAATTACTTTTTCACCTTCATTAGCCATTCTAACTAAAATATTATTTCCTAGTTTATCTTTATCAAAGAAATGAAGTGGTTGTCCATATTCAAGCATAACATAATTAGAAATATCTACTATATTATTAATAGATCTCATTCCACATGCTGCTAATCTATTTTTAATAAATTCAGGAGATTCTCCTACTTCTAAATCTGTTACTACTTTTGATTTATAATAAGTACAATTTTCTGTATCTACTTTTAAATTAAACACGTCATTAATATTTTCTTTTACTTCACTATAATTAGCTTCAGGTAACTTAACTTTCTTACCTAAAATAGTACCTATTTCATAAGCAAAACCAATATGATATCTACAATCATTATTTTTATGTTTATGAATATCTAAATCATATAAAGTATCTCCTATTCCAAGATAATTAAATGCATCAACTCCAACAGGGGCATCATCATCTAAAATATGAATTCCTTTATTATAGTTTTCTTCATTTTCTTCTTCTAATCCAAGTTCACATAAAGCACAAATCATACCATTTGATTCTTCACCTCTAATAGAACCTTTTTTTATTTCCATTTTAGGTAATTTTGCTCCTGGAAGTGCAACTAATACTTTAATACCTTCTCTTACGTTAGGTGCACCACATACTATTTGTCTTGTATCAGTTCCAACATCTACTTGACATACATGTAAATGATCTGAATCTGGATGGTCAATACATGATAATACTTTACCAACAACTACATTATCAATATTTGTCTTAATAACATGTTCAACATTAATACCAGCTTTAGTAACTTTATCCGCAAGTTCTTCTAAATTTTCATTTTCTAAATCAATATAATCTTTTACAAAATTCATACTTATCATATTACTTCACCTCTTTTCTATCAAAATTCTTTGTTTCTCTTAAATCATTTTCATGCATTGAACGCATATCAGTCATATTATATTTAAGCATTGCTATTCTTTCTGCTGCCATACCAAATGCAAATCCTTGCCATTCTTCTGGATCATATCCACACATTTTAAGTACATTTGGGTGAACCATTCCTCCACCACAAATAGTAATCCATCCTTTTGGTTTACACATAGAACATCCAGATCCATCACAGTAAATACAACTCATATCCATTTCTACTGAAGGTTCTGTAAATGGATAATAACTAGGTCTAAATCTTGCTTCTACTTCTTTACCAAATGTATGTTTAATAAATGCATCAAAAGTACCTTTTAAATCACTTAAAGAAATCTTTTTATCAATAACTAAACCTTCTATTTGAGTAAATTCTTGTTCATGAGTAGCATTTATATCTTCTCTTCTATAAGTCTTACCAGGACATATCATTCTAATAGGTTCTTTTCCTTCACCCTTAAGCATTGTTCTTACTTGTACTGGTGATGTTTGACTTCTTAAAAGTATTTCTTCATCCTTTAAATAATATGTATCTTGAGCATCTCTTGCTGGATGATCTTTAGGTAAATTAAGCATTTCAAAGTTATATTTATCAAGTTCTATTTCAGGACCTTCTAAAACATCATATCCAAGACTAATAAAGAATTCTTCAGCTTCTTCTACTACCTTTTCTACTATTGATGGAGAACCAGATGGTATATCCATTCCTGGCATTGATATATCAATCTTTTCACTTTCTAATTTCTTATTTAATTCTTCTAATTCAAATTTATTTTTTAATTCTTCAAATTTAGAATAAACATCATTTTTAAAATCTGTTATTATTTTTCCAAATTCTTTCTTTTCTTCAATAGATAAATCTCTTAAAGAATTTGTTAATTCACTAACAGGTCCTTTTTTACTTAAATAATTAACTTTAAGTTCATTTAAAGTTTCAAGATTAGTAACATTCTTTAACTTTTCTTCAATTTCATTTTGTAATAAAGTTATTTTTTCCTTCATATAAATCTTCCTTTCAAAATAAAAAATCTATAAATGTAAGGACGAATAATCGCGGTACCACCTTACTTTATAGATTAACTATACTCTCTTATTTTTAACGCAAATTACACGCTATAACTTTCATTATAGAACTTATGGAATGAATTCATATAATGTTACTTGTTAGATTCCACCATTCTAACTCTCTATTAAGCACTAATTATATTACTACTTTCCAATCAACGTTTATGCATAAATTATAGCACATTTTATTTTTTAATACAAGATAACTTGAAAAATTATATGTAATATGTTTATTATATATTTTCTCTTTTTCATATTTGTCTCATTTATGACGCATTAGTAAACACTAATAAATTTTCTAATTAAACGCAAGTTCAACATCTAAATTTTCATCTTTTATCGCAAGATATAAAAATATCAATCCACTAATAAATATTAATAAAGATCCAAGAAAAGATAATATTACTTTTTCTTTTCTTTCTTCACTATAATTATCTATATTTTTTAAATCATCTATAGAACTTTTTAAAAAATAATAATAAACTATAACTAATATACTAAAAATAATAATCATAATATCTCTATATTTTTCTTTAGATTTTTCATTCTTATTTAAAAAATAATCTTTTTCTAAATTATTGGAATAAAAGCTTAAAATTATAATACCTAAGTATATAATCCAAATATATTCTTCTATCTTTATCTCTTTTAATCTCGTAATTATTTCATCATTCATATTAAAATATATGTAATTTATTAAAAATTATTGTATAATACTTCATGTGATGTATATGAATGAAGAAAATTTAAAAACTTATTATAATAAATTCAGTGAAGAAAAAAGATTAAATAGTAAACATGGTCAAATTGAATTCTTAACTGCGATGAAATATATTAAAGAATATATAAAAGATAATGATAAAGTAATTGATATTGGCGCAGGAACAGGTAGATATTCTAAAGAATTACAAGATCTAGGATATGATGTTTTTGCGGTTGAACTATGCAAATCTAATTTAAGAGAAATAGAAAAAAAGAATATTAAATGCATGGAAGGAAACGCAGTTAATTTAAAGAAAATAAAAGATAATACTTATGATATTACTATATTATTTGGTCCTATGTATCATTTAATATCAATGGATGAAAAAATTAAAGCACTTGAAGAAGCTAAAAGAATAACTAAAGAAAATGGTTATATTTTTATAAGTTATTGCATGAATGAATACGCTGTTATAACTCATGGTTTTATAGATAATCATATAAAGGAATCTATTGAAGATAATTTAATAAATGAAGACTATAAAATAACTCCTAAAGAAAATGATTTATATTCTTTTGTTAGATTAGAAGATATAAATTATTTAAAAGATAAATGTAATTTAAAAAGAGTTAAAATACTATCTCAAGATGGTCCAACTGAATATATAAAAAAGATTATTAATAAAATGACTAAGGAAGAATTAGATATATATTTAGATTATCATTTAAAAACTTGTGAAAGAATTGAATTACTTGGCGCAGGAAGACATATTTTAGATATATTACAAAAATAAGATATCACTTAAAGTGATATCTTTTCTATTTTTAATAATTAATTCTTTTAGTTTCTTAAAATCTTATAAAACAATTCTTCTTTATTCTTATTATTTGAAGAATCAATAAATAAAATCTTTCCTTCTCTATTTTCAATTAAATTATTCTTTTCTAAAATTTCTTTAGTATGTTTCGCAACACCCAAACTTCCATCATAAAAATTTGCATTATTTATAACTTTCTTTATTTCATCTTTAATTAATGGATAATGAGTACAACCAAGTACTACATTCTTAACATCTTTATAATCTTTTAATTTATTCTCTAAATAATCATTAATCTTATTCTCATTACCCTCTTCTATTAAATCCGCAAGTCCAGGACATGGAAGTAACACTGTATTATGATTATCATATGTATCAAATAATTTATGAAACTTTTCACTATTAATAGTCGCTTTAGTAGCCATTACTAATGTCTTTTCATTATTAACTACTAATTTATATGCAGGTTCTATCGCAATAATAGGAATACTATATTTATTTCTTAAATATTCTTTTGAAATAGCAGATGCTGTATTACACGCAATAACAATTATTTTACATCCCTGATTAATAAGATATTCTACTACATTATCAGATAGGTTAATTATTTCTTCATTACTCTTATCTCCATAAGGATTATTCTTAGAATCTGAATAATATAAATAGTTTTCATTAGGCATAATCTTTAATAATTCTTTTAAAACAGTTACTCCACCTATTCCAGAATCAAATACTCCTATCATATATCCACCTCAATGTAATTATATCACTTATTTTATATTTTATAAGTGATTTTCCAAATATAAATCAAATATGTTTGAAGTCTTTTATTTCAACTATTCTTATAATAGTTGAAATAAAAAATGGTAGTAAAACAAGACTCGTTTAAGAAAAAATAAGATATAATTATTCATTTTCTATTTTCTCTTTTTCATCAATATATTTATAGTTTAAATTATTTTCAGATGTAATTACCTTTTCTTCTAAATTTTTTTCAAGATCATCTCTTGCTGATTTAGCAGCATGTCCACCCAATCTAGCCATCTTTTTGTTTTCTTCTAAACCTTTTGGTTTATGTTTCTTTGCTAATTCTCTTGTAGCTATTTCTCCTAAATCCGCAAGTGCAACTTCTATATCAGACATATTATCTCTTAATGATTCTTTCCTAAGTCCCTTAAATGATTTATATTCTTTTGCAGTCATACCTGACCATTCTTTATATATTTCATTTGTTAATATAGCATATTCTTTTTCTTCGTATACTCCATGTTCATTCCATGTATCAGTTAATTTTTTTATCTTGAATACCTTTTATTCTTTTAATAATCCAATCTTCTGGACATCCTTTTTTTCTATATGTATCAATTGCTCTTTGAACAGCTATTGAAGGATCAAATGTTTCATCTATTCTTTCACTACCTAATTTTGCTAACCATTGTTTTATTGGTTCTGCATTTCTACTAGGGATTGATTCAATTATTCTAAACATTCCTTCTATATCTACAACATCAGTCGTACGATATTTACCATCTTGAGCTTTCAATTTCAAAGCGTGACAATTTGTCACGGTTTCATTTCCCTCTTCTTTAAGACGCTGTTTTAATTTTCTCCAATATGACTGTTTATCTTTACTTTCAGATATAACACCAACTATGTCAACAACACTAATATAGTATTTTTCTTCTTCTTTATCCCAAATAGTTCTAATTGTTTCATTATTAAATATTTTGTTAATTAAATGCATTTTATCTTGATTCATTTTCATTTTCCTTTCTATAACTCTTACATGCATATTATATCATACATTTGTATGATATTTAATAATTATTTATTATTCATAAAAGAAATCGATAAATATATTTGTACAAAATATCTAACCCCCAAAAAATATTGTACGTTACGTGTAATATATCCTGTTAATAAACTTTTCGTACATAAAAAAACTTAATTATTTCTAATTAAGCTTATCTTTAATCGCTTAGTGCAGCGAATTTACAATTGGTGCTGGATATAGGAATTGAACCTACAACATACTGATTACGATTCAGTTGCTCTACCAAATTGAGCTAATCTAGCATATGGCTGCCCCTGTAGGATTCGAACCTACGCATGCTGGAGTCAGAATCCAGAGCCTTACCGCTTGGCCAAGGGGCAATTTATAGTATTATTTTATCACAATTTATTTAATTATAATAAAATTTATGTTATAATTTTCCATGTAATGCTCCAGTGGCGAAATTGGTATACGCGATAGACTCAAAATCTGTTTCCCAAAAGGAGTGTCGGTTCGAGTCCGACCTGGAGCACCATTATAAAAAAATAAAGAACTTTTTAAAAGTTCTTTTTTATTCAACTATGTATACTGGTGTTCCAACATCAGCCATATAATATAATTCTTTTATTTTATCATAAGGCATATTTACACATCCATGAGATGGATCATAAGTATAAATATTACCACCAAAACTATGTCTCCAAGTAGCATCATGAAGTCCATGACTATTACCTATAAAGGCCATCCAATAATTAACTCTAGTATCATAAGAATTATCTGCCGCTACTAATCTTGCATTAGTTGCTTTTTTTAATATTGAATAAGTTCCATATGGAGTATTTCCTCCATATCCTGTAACTACTGGTGAAGATAAAACCACTTTATTATTTTGATAATAATCAAGAGTTTGATTAGATATAGAAACAACTATATAATTATTTTTATATCTTTCTTGTACTATTACCTTAATCTTTTTAGTAGATTTATTATTATTTGAATCAGTTACACTAAATATTTCATAATATTCGCCTATTTTAGAAACATCTACATCACTTGTTATTTTAACTTTATCAGTAATATCCTTATCATAATTATCTATTGCTTTAAATGTTGGTGAAACATAAGTTCCATTTTCATCTACATAAATAGTTTCATCAGAATCTACAGTTAATTCTGGTGGAACTTTATCAACAACTGATACTTTTCTAACAATTTTTTTATATATATTTATATATTTAATCTTTAAAGTATATTCTATTTCGTAATCTCCAACTTTATCATAATTAATATTATTTTTTATAGTAACAAATTTAGTTACATCTTTATTATATAAAGTTGCGATTACACCTTCATCAATATATTTTTCACCATAATTAATTGCTACTATAGGACTTCCATTTAGTTTTAATTTAGTAAAAATAATATTCTTTTTAAAACAAAATAATGCAGTTATTATTAATATTAAAGCAAGAATAATTAATTTAATAATAAATCTTAATCTTTTATTTTGTTCAATAAGTTTTTCAAAAGGAATTTCACTATAATCTTTTTCCATATACTTACCCCATTCACATCATGAAATAATTATATCATCAAAAATAAAAATGAGAAATAAATTTCTCATTTTATTTTTTTAAATTATCTAATTTTTCTTTCATCATTTTATAAGCCATACCAGGATTTGCTTTTCCTCTTGTTTTTTTCATTACTTGACCTATAAAGAAATCTAAAGCTTTTGGATTTTCTGGATCATAAGTTTCAATAGCTTTTGGATTTTCAGCAAGAACTTCATCAACTATTCCTTCTATTGAACCTTCATCAGTTATTTGCATCATACCTTCATCTTTAACTACTTTCATAGGTTCTTTTTTATCTTCAAGAACTTTTGCAAATACATCTTTAGCTTGTTTACTAGATATTGTTTTATCATCTATTAATTTAATTAAATCACGAAGCATTTCTGGTGTCATAAATATTTCATCAATAGTAATCATATTATAATTTAAATATGATAAAATCATACCATTTACCCAGTTACATGCTTCTTTAGGATCTGCTCCTAATTTAACTGTTTCTTCGAAGAAATCACTTATTTTCTTTTCTTTTACTAAGATATTTGAATCATATTCAGATAATTCATAATCATTCATATATCTTTTCTTTCTATCATAAGCAAGTTCTGGAATTGATGCACGTATTTCATCTAACCATTCCTTTGTTAATTTATATTTTGGAATATTTGGTTCAACAAAATATTTATAATCAACAGCATCAACTTTACTTCTCATCGAAATAGTTGTACCTGTTTCTTCATCCCAACGTCTTGTTTCTTGAACTACTTCAGTATCATAAGTTCCTTCTTCTTTAGCTCTTGTTTGTCTTTTTATTTCATATTTAATACATTCTCTAACTCCACCAAATGAGTTAACATTTTTAACTTCAACTTTTGTTCCCCAATTAGATGGATCTTCAGGATCTAAACTTTCATCAATAATAGATACGTTTACATCACATCTAATATGACCTTTTTTAGTATCACATTCAGAAACTCCTAAATATTGGTAAACACATCTCATATGGTCTAAGAAACTTTCTGCTTCTTCACCACTTCTAAAATCAGGTTCAGTAACTAATTCTAATAATGGATTACCCGCTCTATTATAATCAATTACAGTTGTATCATATAAGTGATCTGATGATGCAGCATCTTCTTCTAAGTGAATATTGTTTACTCTAACTCTTCTTTCTTCACCATTACATTCATAATCTACATAACCATATATTCCAACTGGAATTGGCTTTGTTTCTTGTGTAATTTGGAAGTTTTTTGGCATATCTGGATAATAATAATTCTTTCTTTCAAAATACATATATTCTGGTTGTTTACAATTTAAAACCATTGAAGTTTTTAAAGCCATTTTAACAGCTTCTTTATTTACAACTGGAAGAACTCCAGGAAATCCCATATCATATGGTCTAATATTTTCATTTGGAGTTACCGAATATGAGTTTCTAGCACTTGAAAATACTTTTGAATTAGTTAATGAAGCTTCACAGTGCATCTCAAGACCAATCATTGCCTTATATCCCATATTACTTTACCTCCTTTGCTATTTGACCTTTATAATTCATAGTACCTTCTAATGCATAAGCAATATTAAGTACAGTTTCATCATTATAACAATTACCAGTTATATTTAAAGCAACAGGTAAATCATTAATAAATCCATCTGGAATAGTAATTGATGGGAATCCACCAAAGTTTCCTACTTGTAAATGTTCTTCTAAAGTAACAGTTTCTTTTGAAAGCATATCGTTATCTCCTTCAAAATGTTTAGCTGGTCCAGAACCAACTGGTAATATAACTGCATCATATTTCTTAAATAAATCTTTCCAAGCATCTACTAGTAATCTTCTTACTCTTTGTGCATTTCTAAAATATCTTTCTTGGTTCTTAGATTG
Source organism: Bacilli bacterium (assembly GCA_017418945.1). Taxonomy (GTDB): domain Bacteria; phylum Bacillota_I; class Bacilli_A; order RF39; family UBA660; genus RUG13038. The sequence continues at coordinate 11,854 of JAFOMI010000013.1, read as the reverse complement.
AAGAACATATGAACCAATTACAAATCTTCTTTTAATTAATGAAGAGAATCCTTTAGTTCTATAATCTTTAGTTTGTTCATCCCAAGTTTTTCCTTCTCCTCTTGGTCCAAATATTATACCTGTTAAATTAGACATATTTGAAGTTGCTTCTGCACATGATATAACAACATATACTGACGCTAACGCATTAAGAAGTGTTCTATCAATTGATACTTCTTCAACATCCATACCTAGTTCTTTTGCTTTTGCAATTGCTTTAAAGAAATTATTAAAATGTTCTTTTAATTCATCTGATGGATTTTCGTATTCAGTGATATCACATATTTCTTTTATGTAACATAATTTTTTACCTTTAACGTTACCTGTTAAAGAATCAGCTAAATGAATTTTAGATGAATCCCATGAAGTCATATCGTATTTATCAATACCTTTCATGTTATCAACTACAATTGCAGCGTCTTTAACATTTCTTGTAAGTACTCCTAAGTGATCTAATGAAGAAGCAAATGGAAATAATCCATATCTAGATATCATTCCATATGTTGGTTTATATCCAACAATTCCGCAGTATGCTGCTGGTTTTCTAATTGAATCACCTGTATCTGATCCAGTTGCATATGGATAAACTCCTGCAGCTACAGCACATGCTGAACCTGCTGAAGAACCTGCACACATTCTAGTTTTATCCCAAGGATTTAATACTATTCCAGTGTGACCAGTTGTTCCAGTTCCACCCATTCCAAATTCATCCATTACAGTTTTATTTACCATAACAGCACCAGCTTCTTTTAATTTAGCATAAGCTGTTGCATCAAAGAATGGAATATAATCTTTTAAAGTATTACTACTTCCTGTTGATAATACTCCTTTAGTAGAATAGTTATCTTTAATACCACAAGGAATACCAGATAATATATTATCAGTTACTTCTCTTTCTTTTGCATCATCTAAAATAGTAACAAAAGCATTATATTTTTCTTGTACTTCATGAGATATTTTTAATGATTCTTCAATTAATTCTTTTGAAGTTACTTCACCATTTTTAAGCATTTCATGAAGCTCTTCTAATGATTTATTCATATATTTCATCTTAGCCCACCACCTTTGGTACTTGTACTTCTCTTGCTGTAGAATCTTTACAGTTTTGAAGTAATTCTTCTATTGGAATTGAATCTTCAACTACATCTTCTCTTAATTCAAATTCAAAATCATCTAAAGCATGAGTCATAGGTTCAACATTTTCAATTCCAGGAATATCGTTAATAATATTAATTTGTTCATCGATAATATCAAATTCATCTAGAACCATTTTATTTTCTTCAGGAGTTAAACCAATAAGTAACTTATCAGCATAATCATCTACCATTTCTTTAGTAAATTTACTCATATTATTCCTCCTCTACTATTTTTAATCCAAGTTCATCTAATTGTTTAGCATCAAGCACACTTGGTGAACCCATCATTGTATCTTGTCCTGTTGAACTAGTTGGGAATGTTTGTACTTCTCTTAAATTTGGTTCATCTAGAATAATCATTAATATTCTATCAATACCAGGAGCCATTCCTCCATGTGGTGGTACACCATACTTAAATGCTGTAAACATACTATTAAATCTTTCTTCAATAACATCTTCTGTATATCCAACTTTAACAAATCCCTTTGTTATTAAATCTAAATCAGTATTTCTAATAGCACCTGATGCCATTTCAAATCCATTACATACAAAATCAAATTGATGAGCAAGAATTTCTTCTAAATCTTCAAACTTATCATAATCTTTATATTCATCAAATGGTTTAGAAAATGGATTATGACAGAAATCATATTTCTTTTCTTTTTCATCATATTCAAACATTGGAAAATCTTTAATAATACATAATTCTATTTTATTTTCATCAATAAGACCAATTTTTCTTCCAAGTTCATCTCTTATTTGACCTGCAAATTTTTGAGCTACCTTTTTATTTCTATTTGCTATAAAGAACATAACTGAATTAGTCTTCATATCAAATTCTTTAATTAAATTATTTCTTTCTTCTTCACTTAAGAATTTATCAATAGGTCCTTTTAAACTTCCATCTTCCATTAAAGTAATATATCCAATACCTGGCATACCAATACTTGATGCATAATCAACTATTTCATTAAACCAACTATTTGGTTTAGTACCAATATCATCTACTACTATAACTTTAATAGTTGAATTAGCAAATGGTTTAAATGTAGTTCTTTCTAATACTTTTGATGCATCTTTTATTACAAGTGGATTTCTTAAATCTGGTTTATCAGTTCCATACATTTCCATAGCATCTTTGTATGCAATTTGTCTAAATGGTTTTGGACTAACTTCTTTATTTGTATATTTAGAAAATACATCATAGAATATATCTTCACCAGTTTCTATAATATCTTTTTCTTCTGGGAAACTCATTTCAAAGTCTAATTGATAGAATTCTAAAGTTCTATCTTTTCTTGCATCTTCATCTCTAAAGCAAGGTGCTACTTGGAAATATTTATTAAGTCCACCAACCATTAATAATTGTTTATATATTTGTGGAGCTTGTGGAAGTGCATAGAATTTTCCTTTAAATGTTCTTGATGGAACAACAAAGTCTCTAGCTCCTTCTGGTGAACTAGCTGTTAAAATAGGTGTTTGAACTTCAGTAAATCCTAAGTCATACATCTTATTACGAAGAAAATGTAAAATTTCACTTCTTAATTTAATATTTTTAGATACTTTAGAATTTCTCATATCAATATATCTATATTTTAATCTAGTATCTTCTTTTACTTCTTTACTAGTTTCTATTTCAAATGGAATATTTTTAGCATGAGATAATACTTCTAAACTATCACTTTCTACTTCAATTAAACCAGTTTTAATTTTTTCATTAACAGTTTCAGCATCTCTTTTAACAACAGTTCCTGTTACTGAAATAACTGATTCTTTTGAAACACCTTTTAATAATTCTTCATTATGAACAACTATTTGTGTTACTCCTTCTCCATCTCTTAAATCAACAAATAAAACTCCACCATGGTCTCTTATACTACCTACAAAACCAGAAAGTTTAACTTGTTTTCCTAAATCATCAATTGTTAACTCATTACATGTATGAGTTCTGTAATAATTTGCTTTCATAATTTCCTCCTTTAAACATAAAAAAGAAGCATTTATCCCTATAAAGGGACGAACTGCTTCTTTGTATCCGTGGTACCACCCAAATTCACCAATAAATTGGCCTTTAATTTTTAACGCATTATTACGTATTAACCTACTAATTTCAGTTAATAAACTCCAAGGTGTTCTTTCATAAAACTATCATAATCCATTCTCACCAACTAGGACTCTCTTATATGAATCATTTTATTACTCGTCCTTTTCTTCGTTTTTGACATATTTATATTAACATAAAGACTAGTTAAAGTCAATCAATTATGTTTTTATTAAAAGAAAAAGAGAACTTAAAGTTCTCTAATTATCAAACTGGCGCTTGATGTAGGACTCGGACCTACGACCTGCCGGTTAACAGCCGGATGCTCTACCAACTGAGCTAATCAAGCATTCCTCGTTGACAATATTAAGTTTATCATTACTAAACTTATTTGTCAACAAAGTTTTTTAATTTTTTTAAATTATTTTTTATTATTTTCTAAATCATAAAAAACATACATATTTTTTTACATTTTTATTAATTTATTAAATATAGTTGGCATGCTTGTTTTAAAAGAAATCTTTTTATTTGTTCTTGGATCTATTAATTCTAATTTATATGCATGAAGAGCCATTCTATTAATAGTATTTATATTAGAACCGTACTTTTTATCTCCTACTATGACATTTCCATTCTCCATCATATGAACTCTTATTTGATTCTTTCTTCCTGTTTTAATATTTATATCTAGTAAAGAATATTTTTTATTTTCTTTTAAAACTTTATAATCAGTAATAGCAAGTTTACCATTTTCTTTTGTAGTACTATAAACCATAAATGCACTGTTTTCTCCTAAATATGACTTAATTGTACCTTCTTTTTGTTTTAAAGTTCCTTCAACAACTGCATAATATCCTCTATAAAGAATATTCTTATCCCAAGCATTTTGAAATAAATTCTTTGTTTTTTGATTTTTCGCAAATATTACAATACCACTTGTTTCTTTATCTAATCTATGAATAATAAATATCTTATTATTCTTATTTTTTTCTTTAATATAATTAGATGCAAAATGATATAAAGTAAATTCTTTTTCTTTATTAGTCGCAATTGTTAATAATCCTGCTGGTTTATTAATAACAAGTAAATCATCATCTTCATATAAAATATTGATATCCTTTTGATATCTTTTAACTTTAATCTTAGTTTCTCTAATAACTATCTTATCACCTTTTTTTACTAGATAATCATATCTAGTTTGAACAGAATTATTAACTGTTACCATTTCTTTGCTTAATAATGATTTAATATTATTTTTAGATAATTTTGTAAATTCTTTTCTAAGATAATCTATTAATATCATCTCTTCTTTTACTATATGTTCTTTCATAAATATCACACCTTTTTAATTAACATATATATTTTAACATAATATTATTAAAAAAATAAGTTAAGATTTAACTTAACTTACATTTTTTTAATTATTTCATTAATTATTATTCTTTCATCATAAGGATGTTTAATATGATTTATTTCTTGATAAGTTTCATGTCCTTTACCAGCGAACACTACTAAATCTTCTTTAGTTGCCATTTTAATTGCTTTTTCAATAGCTTTTGTTCTATCTACTACTACTTCATATTTATCAGTAACTGTTTTTATACCATCTTCTATTTCTCTAACAATTAATTCTGGATCTTCTGTTCTTGGATTATCTGAAGTCACTATTGTATAATCCGCTATTTTACCTGAAACTATACCCATCTTTGGTCTTTTTCTATTATCTCTATCTCCACCACATCCAAATACAGATATTACTCTACCTTTTGTATATGATTTAACTGCAGATAAAATGTTTTCTAAACTTTCTTCTGAGTGAGCATAATCTATCATTAAAGCTAATCCTAATTTATTTGGAACTAATTCACTTCTTCCTGGAACCGAAACAGTTTTTAACGCTGAAACTATATCTTCTTTCTTAACTCTATAATATTCACATATAGAAATTGCTCCTAAAGCATTATATACTGTAAATCCACCTGGTATATTAATGACTACTTCAGTATCTTCATTATCAATAAGACAATTAAATCTAGTTTCAACATTATTTATTCTTATATTAGTTGCTTGCTTATCTGATTTTTCATTAACACTATATGTTTTAAAATTGCAATTTGGTTTTAATGAAATTAATTCTTTACCTTTAATATCATCTACATTAGTAAAACCATTTTTTACCTTATCAAATAATTTTGATTTAGATAAGAAATAATCTTCCATAGTAGGATGTTCTTTTTCTGAAATATGATCTTCTGATAGATTTGTAAATAAGCCTACATCAAAACAAGAACCATTTACTCTACCTAATTTTAAACTTTGAGAAGAAACTTCCATTATTACATAATCACATTTAGCATCTGCCATCATTCTAAATAATTCTTGTAATTTTGTTGGTTCTGGTGTAGTTCTATCAGCATCTTCTAATTTTTCTTTTCCAATATAATTTGCAACTGTTCCAACTAAACCAACCTTATAACCAGCTTCTTCTAATATTCTCTTTACCATGAATGTTGTTGTAGTTTTTCCTTTAGTTCCTGTAATACCAATTAACTTAAATTCTCTAGATGGATTATTATAAAAATTACATGAAACTAAAGAAACAAGTTCTCTTGTATTTGGTGTAGTAATTATTTCTACATTTAAATCTTTAAATTCATCTAATCTATCTTCATCTATTAATATTGCTGTTGCACCATTTTCAATAGCACTATTAATAAAATTATGACCATCCATATCAAATCCATTTATTGCGATAAATAAATATCCTTCTTTAACTGTTCTTGAATCAATAGAAATACCATTAATTTCTATATTGTTATTAAACTTAACATTTAAATTGTCAAAAACATTTTCTAATCTCATAATATCTCTCCTTAACATGCATTTGGTTTTTTACAAACCCCTTGTTCTTCTAAACACTTAAATATACAATTTAATTGATCAATAGAATCTTTTTTCATTTCTTTAGTAATTTTTCCATAAGGATTAGTTAATTTAGTACTAACACCCTCTACTTTTTTAACTGCTTTACCATTTATAATTGCTACTACATTAGGCGCATATATTCTTTTTTCATTTGTATTATATTTAATACCATCAACTTCTAAAGAATAATCATCTAATACATTATCTAATTTCTCAAGTAATTTCATATAATTTGTATCACCTTTTTTAGATACAATTACATTACCATCTTTAACTTCAAGAATATCTCTTATTTCATAAACATCTACATAATAAATAACTTCATTATTTTGTTTTGCTAAAGATAATAGGTTTTCAATCATACTTCTACACCATGGGCATTTAGCAAAACCAAAATATACTATAAACGATTCATTATTATTAATTTTGCTTAATACTTCATAAGCAGAAGAATATTTAATCATATTATTCTTATCTATGTTTAATTCTCTATATTTGTTATTTCCATAACTATCTTTATTATTTAATGACTCATACTCTACTTTAAATTTATATGCATCAGTCTTTTTATCCATGATATTAAACTTATAAAAAAATAAAAAAGCAACTACCACTAAAACTAAAACTATTAAAATATATAACTTCTTTTTCATATTTACCTCACTTTAATAATTATACTACTTTTTATAATTATTGACCATATTAAGTTTTAGTTTTTACTAAAAAAAGTTGCGTACTTCTACTATAGGTTTCTATTTAATTTTTAAATTCCTTAAATACTCTTTTTGCTCATTTGTTATTCTAAAACTTTCAATTGCTTTTTGAATAGTTTTATTATGAACCCATTTATCTAATTTTTTATTTTCTAAATAAATAATTGTTTCATCATACTGTTTTACTAATGCAGTTGCAAAAAACCACGCTATCATCATATTTACATAATATTCTTCAGATTCTATTTTAGAAACTTTTTCTAGATACTCTTTTTTATAATTAGAATCTAAATAATACTTCATAAGCATGTTTATTCCAAAACGAATTTCATATATATTTTTAGATTCTAACCATATGTATATTTTATCTATTAGTTTATCTATATTTTTTTTAAAAATCTTAGGAGACATTTGATCACAAGTTGCCCAATTATCAACAAAAGGTAAGAATTCATTTATACAATTAATACATTCATCATAATCTTTAATTTCCGAAATAATAAAAGCATGGAGTTGATTCTCATCAAAATATTTATGAGGTAATTCTTTTAGAAACAACGAATAATCTTCTTTTATCAATTCTTTAGCATAATTTCTAAGTTCATTAGTTCTTACACCTATAATACTTATAGAATCAATTGTAGGTATTAATTTAGCTTGAAAATCTTTATATTTAACATCTTGTTTAGAAAATAAATAATTTATTATTTTTTCCATATTCCTCCTACTCATTAATTAATTTTGCATGTAAAACAACTCTATTTTTTCCACTGTTAGTGCAACTAGATAAAGTTAAAATTTTATCATTTTCATTAACATCTACATTATAGTCATAATCAGATCTTATCTGTAATGTTTTTATAAAAGAATAAAAATCACTATTAGAACTAAACTCTGTTTTAATATAGTATTCTTCTGGTTCAATAGTATAAGTAGAAAATACCTGATAATAAAAAGTACCTTCTTCTCTTACTAACATTATTTTTTGATTATCTTTATTGTCTTGCCATTCTTTTTTTAATGTATTAGCTAAAGATCCAAACATTGAACCATCTTTCATATTATGACCATATATAATAGTATTTCTATCATTAACTAGATTATTATGATAATCCATAAATATCCATCCAGCACTATTATATTCTTTATTAAAATTATGATTTAAATAATAATTATTATCATCACCCTTAACTACTACATAATCTATTTTAGTACCATTTACTTTTAAATAACAAATAGTATCAGGATTTTGTTCTTTTAAAGATTTAAAATCCACTTTATACTCTTTATCTTCTTTATCAACATTTATATTATTTCTTAATTCTTTAATTATATTGTTATTCTTATCTACATCTATTTTCCAATTAAAAATATTAATTAAAGAATATATTAATCCAAATGAAAAAATAAGTAAAAAAAATACTGCTAATAATATTCTAAATTTCTTTTTTAATTTTCTTTTCTTATTCATATTCTTACCATCCTATATTTAAATATTTAAAGCATATACACATTATTTATTTAATTCAACATATAATTCTACTTTTCCGCATTTAGGACAAACTCTAGCTTTTACTCTTCTTTTAGATATTTTCTTATTACTAAATAAAAGTTTTGTTCCATTTTCTTCATCAGGATAATCTAAAAATATTTGTTCTTCAAAACTTACTCCTCCAACATAATCAGTATGTAAGTTTGTATCTTCTATCATTTCAATATTACAATTAGTGCATTTCATATATTAAACGCCCTTTCTTATTTAATAAGGTCTTTTACCATCAAGCCAACCTTTTTCTTTCCAATAATCTACATCTATTTTATTCCAACCATTTTTTTGTGTCATTTTAAATAAGTTATAAAGAAATTTTGTTTTAAATCCAACTTTATTATTAATTAAAGCTTTCTTTACTTTATTAGCTTTTTTATGTATTCGTTTTTTTATTTTATCTTTATCTTTATAATCAGAATAATTTCCACCCATTTTCATAGTTGTTATACCATAATTATAAACCCTTGGAACTCCTAAAAAGGAAAAATTAGTTTTTAATAATTTAACCGTTTGTTTAACATAAGAACCACCCGCAGTTGTAATAATTAATCCAACTTTATTAAACATACTTTCTTTAGGCCTATGAACTAACCACATATATGCTAAATGATCAAGCAATGTTTTTAGACCACTTGAACAAGAACCAACAAATACAGGTGTTGCCATGATAATCAAATCTGCATTCTCTATTTTTTTAATTAAAGGATTAACCTCATTATAATGAGGGCATTTATCTTCCCCTTTTAAAATACAATTAGCGCATCCAAAACATATTTTATTAAAATCATTAGGTAAAACTATCTCATCAAAAGAATTATTACCATCCTCAAATTCCTTTAAAAATAAATCTGTTATAGCTCTAGTATTACCTTTATGTGGTGTTCCCATTATAGTTAATATTCTCATAATTAAAACCTCTCTATAAACAGATTATATCACATATTGCGACAAACCTATAGTTATAATCAACTTATCTAAATAATCTATTTTTTTAATAAGACATTACAATATTAATATTCCAAACTATTTTAATATCTCCCAATATCCTTTTTTATTTGATCCAACTCTTTCTATAATATTATTATCAATTAACACTTTAAAATTTCTCTTAACTGTTCTAATGCTTATGCCCAATATATCAACAATTTCATTTTGGGTAATAAACCTGTTACTTGCAATTAGTTCATAAATCTTATTTTGAATTTCATTCATTACAAAATTATTACTTCTAATTATTTTGTCCAAAGATATATTAATTGTATTTAACATAAAATTTATAAATATATTTGCATTAGAATTAATATGACATTTTTCTATTGAATTATAATATTCCTCTTGATTAAAATATATTTCTTCTTCAATTGGAATAAATTCAAAATTTTTATTATATTTTTTAAGCATCAAACTAACCCAAAATCTTGCCATTCTTCCGTTTCCATCACTAAAAGGATGTATAGTTACGAAATAATAATGGAATATAGATGATAATAATAATAAATTCAAATTACTATCTTTTATATATTCAAATAAACTTTTCATTAGAGATGGAACAAGTATGGATTCAGGTGCCATATATATTATTTCATTATTTTTCTTTATTCCCTCTCCATGATTTCTGTAGCCACCATTATCATCTTCAAAATATCTCATCATAATTTTATGTGCATCCAAAAAATCTTTTTCACTTTTATAATCATATTTGTCAATGTTGTTATAGACTTCAATAGCATTTTTTACTTCTTGAACTTCATCCATTCTTCCTAACACTGGTTTATCATATGAAATATTTTCAACTGCAAATAAAGGTAAAGAATTAGCTTCAATTGAAAGTGAAGAATGAATAGATCTAACTTTTGATTTAGAAACCATATATTTTCTTTTTTGTTTATCATTTATTTTTATTTCATTTAATTTTTTATCTATTTCTTTAATTAAGAAATTCATTTCATCATCAATATTAAATACAGGATCAACTTTATCAAATAATTTCATTTATTCACTCTCCTTCTATATACCTATTATAGCATAATTGGCACCATAAATGGCACCATAAATTTAAAAAGACTAGAATATTCTAGTCTCATCGCAATCTCAAAATATTCCGAACTAATTAAATATTACTATTCTACTTTTTATGTTGTGTAAAATAATCATAATTACCACAATACTCAGTTATCTTTTTATCAGATATGTATAACACTTTATTCGCAAGTTTATTTATAAAATATCGATCATGAGATACAAAAAGAATTGTTCCATCATAATTAATAAGTGCATCTTCTAATGTTTCTTTTGTTGAAATATCAATATGATTTGTAGGTTCATCTAAAATAATAAAATTACAATTATCCTGGATCAAAGTAAACAGCATTAATCTAACCTTTTCACCACCTGATAATTTTGTTACCTTTTTAAATACATTTTCCCCATAAAATTGAAACTTACATAAAGTACTTCTCAAATGAGATTCTTCACCATTAAAATACTTTCTAGCATATTCCAAAATTGATATTTCTTCGTTGAAATTGATTTGCTGAGATATATATCCAATCTTAACATTACTTCCTATTTTAATATTATCACTTGAATTCTTTACTATTCTTTTTAATAAAGTAGATTTACCACACCCATTGTTTCCTAAAATACATATTTTGTCTTTATAATTTATTTTAAGATTAATACTATTAATTAGTTCGTTATTATCTATACTCAAGTTATAATTTTCTATTGTTAAAACATCTTTACCTGTTCTTTTTTCAATTTCAAAATTAATAGGTAATTCTTTTTTTATAATTGGTCTATCTTTTTTTTCTAACCTATCTAATCTTTTTCTTATATTTTCAGCACGTTTATAAAATGGTTCTCCACCTGGATAAGCAAGTCGTCCAAATTCTTCTAATTGTTTAATTTTCTTTTTTAAAGCTGCAATTAATTTTTGTTGATCCTTGTATTCTTTAAATTCTCGTTCAACTCTTTCCTCATTTTCAATTAAATATTTTGAATAATTGCAATGAAAAACTATTGCTTTACCATTTTCAATTAGAATTGTTTTATTTGTTACTTTATCTAAAAAATATCTATCATGTGAAACAACAACAACAGTTCCGTTATATTTATTTAGATAATCTTCTAGCCATTCTATTGCATTTATATCTAGATGATTTGTTGGTTCATCTAAAAGTAAAATATCTGGATTTTTAACAATTATTGATGCTAATACTACTCTTTTTTGTTCACCGCCAGATAACGTATCATACTTTTTATCTAATAAATAACTAATATTCATACCAAATGATACTTTATCAATCACTGTATTAATTTCATATCCACCATGATTAATGAATTTTTCTTGAATATCTATGTATTTGTTAATGATACTAATATTTCCTGGTTCATTAGTCATTTTATCTTCATATTTTTTCAATTGTTTTCCTATATCTAAAACATCTTT
>JAFOMI010000012.1 GCA_017418945.1 Bacilli bacterium | reverse complement strand
TTTAAATTCTTTTATTGTTTTTTTATCATTTCTTTTTATTATTAAAAGTATACTAAATAACAATACAAGTAATATATTAACTAAAAATCCCACTTTAAAAGTCTTAAATAATACTTGACTAAAGAAATATGATAAAGCAGTGAAGAAAAATGATATAGGAATACATTTTCCAAAACTCTTTTTAAATATAAATACAAAAAATCCTGTTAATAATAGAAAGTATAATAAAGGTATTATAAAACTCATATTATTCACCCCTTCTTGTATTTATTAAAATAAATTCAAATAATTGTCTATGCTTTTTAACAACAACTTCAAGTATTATTCCACATACAAAACTTAATACAGAAATCATTAGCATAAATCCAGAAAATATTAAAGTTGGAAATCTTTCAACTAATCCAGTTCTAAAATAATCTACGAAAACTGGTGCACCAAAGAAAACTGAAATAATGAAAAATAATAATCCAAATATTGAGAAGAAAACTTGAGGTTTATATTCTTTAAATAATCTTCCTATTGTTTTAATTACTTTAATTCCATCACTTACAGTATTTAATTTAGAAACACTTCCTTCAGGTCTATCTCTATATTGAACAGGTATTTCTTTTAACAATAAGTTTTTATCTAATGAATGAATAGTCATTTCAGTTTCTATTTCAAATCCTTTTGATAATATTGGAAATGTCTTAACAAAACTATAACTAAATGCTCTATAACCAGTCATAATATCTCTTACATTACTCTTAAATAATTTATTAATTAAACCTCTAACTAATACATTTCCAAAATTATGAAAAGGTCTTTTATTTTCTTCAAAATATGTTGATGATAATCTATCACCAATAACCATATCAGCTTGGCCATTTAAAATATAATCACACATTTCTCTAGCATGTTCTGCTGGATATGTATCATCACCATCAATCATAAGATAGCAATCTGCATCAATATCTCTAAACATTGACCTAATAACATTACCTTTTCCTTGTTTATATTCATACTTAACAATAGCTCCTGCTTTTCTTGCTATTTCATCAGTATGATCTTTAGAATTATTATCATAAACATAAATATCAGCTTCTGGTAAAGTTTTTTTATAATCTTTTATTACTTTTTCTATAGTTTTACTCTCATTAAAGCAAGGTATTAAAACTGCAATTTTTTTATTAATCTCTTTCTTCATAAATACTCCATTCTTGTAAATATATTTATTTATTCTTGCCCTTTATAATTTTCTTTATAAATCTTAACGGTTTTGTAACCTTCCACGAAGTACTATTAATAATAGTATTAATTATTTCACTAGCTTCGTTTACATTTTTTTTATATTTTTCTCTATCTTCAATTAAATAAGCAATAATTTCGTTTTTTTCAAATTCTTTTACAGATTCAAATACTATTTCAACGTTTAACAATGAATCTTTTTTAAAATCACCTTTTAAAACAACAAAACCAGGATTCTTATAAAAATAATCTTCATTTAAATATGTAAAAGTATTTTGCTTTTCTATTTTACATTTTAAATTTATAGATTTTAATTTATATTTTATAATCATTGAAGAAGATAATTCTAAATATATTTCTTTACAATCATTTATAATTTTTGTCTGAATTAAATGATTATTACCATTAATAATATATTCACCATTATATTGTTTCTTATAATCATATTTATTTAAATCTCCAAAATAAATCATATAATTCTTTGGTAACTTATTGAAATTATGCTCATGCCATTTAAACCAGTTATTATTAAATACTTTTTCATTTATCCATCTAACTTTTAATCCAGTTTTATAAATACTATAGTTAAAGGATAATTGGTCTCTCTTACTATAATTTTTTATCATATCAAACCAAATTTTCATTGTTTGTTGAACTTTTTTATTTCCCGGTCTTTTAATATATACTGTACTTTCTATTAAACCATTATCATACTTATAGTCCTCTTTTTTATAGAATTTTTTTAAGCAAACAATATTTTTTATATCTTCTTTTCTAAATCTTAGACATGCATCCATTTCTTCTAAAACTGAAGTTCTATATTCATGTTTAAAACAAGCAAATACATCATTTAATCCAAGATAAGTTTTTATAAAATCTTTAATATTTTTCTTAAATTCTACTGCAGCATCCATCCATAAAGCTATTTCATAACTATTTACTATCTCATTTCCTAAAATCTTTGTTTTTCTAGCCAATTGAACATTTGATAATTCTTTATCTTCTATATAAACCACTTTCCATGTATTTGATGTTATATTTTTATTGTTTGTAAATAAATAATAATCAATCCCTTTTTCTTTTCTTTCAATTTCTTTTATTTGATCATAATCTCCTGTTATACAAGTATAAACACAAATTCTATTTTTCATAAATACTCCTATTTTGTTTTTTTAACTAAACTCTTTAATTTTCTTCTAATTTTAAAAGGGACTATTTTTCTAAAAATTTTTCTAAAAAAAGAAACGTCCTCAACTATATCACACATATCATAAAACTTTTGATTATCAACACAAAAGACATGTTTTTTCGATATATTCAAAATAGTTTGAGCTTGAGATTCATTACTTTCAATAAAAATATTAGTATCTTTTAATTTTTTATAGACTTCACCTTTATACTTACCATGATTGCCTAGTCTTAATCTTTCTTGTTTCGATGGTAAATCAAGCATTATTAGTTTATTGTAATTAATATTATTATCCTTTAGCCATTTTTCTGTTTCTTTTCTATATTTTTCAAGTCTAGTAGTAACCAAATATCCAATTTTACTAGTTGGAACAACTCTTGGCTCCACAGTACTAATAAAATTTAAATATTTTTCACCATCATCATTTTCTTCATCACTAGGGTCTCTACATAAAACACCATCAATATCAACACATGCATTTATAAGTCCGTTATGATGCATATAATTCCATTCAAACATTCTTGGAGTTTGACAAATATCAAAATACATATCAGGAAGTTCTTTTGTTTGATCATTAACGATAACAACTAAAAAAATTATTTTATCTTTATATTTTGATTTATTAATCAATTCTTTAGTTTTATTTAAGGTGATTCCAGTTGAAGAACTGTCATCAACAACTAAGATTTTTCTAGCTTCACTTGGTTTTTTTATCCAACTATCCCTAACTTTACTAATGCCTGAATTGTATATTCTATCATTAGTCAAATTATCAATATCAGTTAATGGTAGATTTAAATATAACGAAATAAAACTTGCTGCCATTAAACCACTTTTAGGAACCCCAACAATCAAATCAACATCTGATGGAATCCTATACAAATTATTATTAATAATTCTACTTAAATCATTTATAGTTCTAAAATTCATAATTATCCCTCATTTTAATTCAATTATAGCAATTAAAAAAAAGCAATTCAATAGAATTGCTTTAATTTTTATAATTGTATTTACCAACTATTCCTTTTTTATAATCTCTTATTCCTCTAAATAAATTTCTAACTTTTCTAAACT
>JAFOMI010000001.1 GCA_017418945.1 Bacilli bacterium | reverse complement strand
GCTCCATTTGAAATAAACGTCGAACTAATCGACGTTTTTATTTTATTTAAAAATATCTTACAAAAAAATTTAAATATCATAACGATAAAAACTTAATATCTGATAAAGAACATAGAGTTATATTTAATCCACCTAGAACTATTAATAAATCAGAAATAAATCACTTAGTTCTATTAATAAAGAAATGGATCAAGCAGCTGAAGAGTTTTATCAAACAAACAAAAATAACGACTATGAATTATAGTCGTTATTTTGTATTAAATTGAAATCCTTATTGTCTCTGTTTGTTTAGGTTGTAACAAATTAGTGACATCTTGTCCTTTAGCAACTGTATCAAATATTTTTCTTTTTTGTGAATTATTAGATTGTAAGTAAAGTTCTGAAATACTTCTCATTGTGTCATCATCATACATAGTTGATTCAGATAATATTTTATTAAAGTAATAAGTTTTATCGACTACAACAAGTGGTATATCAAATTCACTTGAGGCTTTCATACAATCTTCAAAATATTTAGCTTTCATAATTAAATCAACATACATATTTGCCATATCATTTAATTGAATTCCTTGTTTATTGGCACTTTGAGCAATTAATTCCTTATATTTTACTAAAAAATCTTTTATTTTTTTTCTATCTCCAAGTTGTTGTAATTCTCTTTTATCTTCGTCAGTAATAAATGATAATTGATTACTATATAAGTTATTCATAAAGTTAAAGTTTTCAGGTTCCATAGAATCTGCCATCATTATAATATAATCTGGTTTTCTTTTAAAATTTTCATCCTTAGATTTGTTAGTATTTCTTCTTTCTATAACAATTTCATTATAGCCATCATTCACAGTTTTTAGCATTTCTGATGGAACAAAGAATCTAGCTCTATCTCTATTGCCTTCTTGTAATTCACGAGATCCATCATAAGCATTAGCATATCTACCAATTGAATCAATATCAGTATTACCCATACCCATAATATCTCCGTTTTCTAATGAATCGAATCCAAAAATAATATCTCCTTGAGCTCTCAATGAAAATATTCCTTTTTCATTAATATAACTACAAGCGACAAAATGATCTTGTAATTGTGGTCTATCTAGCCAATCATTTCTATAATTTTTATCAGTAACATCAGAAGCTAATGAACATGAACCAACACAATGAATAAAGAAATTGAAATTTACTCTCGGAATACATATTTGTATATTTTTTCCATTATAATTAATTTGATTCATTATATTATCTTTTGGACCATATATTTGATTTTTTTCATCAATTCTATAAAGTGATTGAGAGTACAATTCTGTATATTTACTTCTTAAATATTGTTCTAATGGAATTTCACAATCATATAATTTAGAATCTTTTATATTATTATAAATAGTAGCTAATTCATCTACATTACTGCAATCGACAATTCTATTGATTAAAACTAAATAATTATATATTTGTGATGGTAACTCACTATTTTTTAAATCATCAAGCACATTACTATTATCATTTCTATGACAATATTTAGAATCAATATATACAGCTTCTTTTAAATCTACATTAAATATTGATTTTAATAATGAATCTTTATTTGAATCTAAATCATTGGAATTAAAATTATTAACAAATGCTTGTTTTTTTAATGTATCATATATTCTTAATTCATCCATGTTTGTAATTTTATACTCGTTGTTAGGAAGTTGTATTACACTTATTAAATCTTTTAAATCATGTTCTGAAATATTTTCAACATTAATAGAGTTAATTAATTCAGAATAATTTGAAATATTATTTATAATACTAACTACCATTAGTGAAATATCATAGTTATCATAACTATATGAATTCAAAATTTTTGATAATACTTTTAATTCATTATTGTTTAATTTTGAAATAGATAATTGAACTTGTACATCATTTATAAATCTTTCAAAATGTTCATTATTAAGATTAAATATATCATCTTTTAGAGATGTAGCCAAAAATGTATTAAAAATATTATTGTTTCTTTCGTGATAATTAAGTACCCATTTACTTCTTTCATAAAAATCTTTTGGTTCTATATTTAATTCTTTGCAATAAGCATTAACTAATGACTCATTTTGCATTATATCAGGTGGTAATATACATTTTACTGCCAAATCAATTCTATTTCTTTTAATACATTCATCTCTAAATAAACTTGATTCAACTAAACATTTAGGAACTGAATTAGTTTGAGATACTATATCAATTAAATAATCAATATTATCATTAATTAATATAGAAAAGGATGTTAATTCAGAATCTCTAACATTTCTATCATATGATCTATTTTCTTTAAGTAAATCTAATAATGTACTAAATTCTGTTGAAGTCAAACTTTCTTTCATATCAAAAATATGTTGAGCATATCTATCAGTTCCTTCATAATAAGGAATATCTTTATTATCTCTAGAAAACTGAGCTAGCAATTTTAGATTATCAAGTGAATAATTTTCGAAGTCACCAAGTAACTGAGTATTTCCACTTTTTAGTATTAACTCAACAAACTTATCACAATCTTTTAATGTATAAGACACACTATTTTTATGATCCTCAAGATATTTTATAAAGAAATCTTCATGTTCCTTAACAAAATTATTTAATTCTTCCTTACTACTAAAGAACTCTCGCAAAAAACTATCGAATTTATATTGATCTTGATATTTTTCTATAATTAAATTAAACATTGCATTTAATTCTTCTTTTGATAACGAAAAACCATTTCTATGCATGTAGTATATTATATCTTCATCAGATAAAAGATAGTCTGTTATTTTTTCAAAAGTATCTTTATCTGCTATATTTAATCTAATGCTACTATTATTTAATAAATCATATCTTTGACTCTTAGCTATAGCATATAATAATGCATTTGTATTTATACTACCAATATTTTCTATTTGTGATAAACTAGAAATCTCTTTTAATTTGTTAATAAGTTCATTCATATTTTATACCTCCTGATATTTTATACTCTCCTTTATAATTATATCATAAGTTCATCACGTTTTTTGATTTTAAGTATATTTTTTAAAATTTGTATGTTATAATGAATATGTAATTGAGTTTTATCTCATTACATTTGTAGTAAAATGTTTCTCAAACGAGATACACAATTGCTCCATTTAAAATATTACTAGTCTTAAGACTAGTTTTTTTGTGCAAAAATTCCCATATCAGTTTATAAAAAAAGACGATAGTTTAACCATTCAACTCAATTACAATTATTTTACTGGTTCTTTCTTTTTATTAAAACTGCTAATTATATTTTTTAATTCAGATATACCTTCATATAATGTTGCAAGTAGTTGCTCTTTAGCAACAATTTCTGAAGATACATTTGATTTTCATATTCATCAGGTAATTCTCTATATTCAGTCATAAATAAACCATCAAAATAAGATTTACCTTCAATTAAATCTCTAATAGCATAATACATATCAGCAAATGTACTAAACATAACATAAGTATTTACTTGCTTTAAATCTTGTCCCTCATAGGGCCATTAATAAATTCAATACAATTTTTTTCAACTTTATCATCTACTACTTTAGTAGAATCATATAAACCAATATCAATAATTCTAGGTTTAACTTTTGGGAAACCTCCAATAACTATATCCATTCTCTTTTGACCAGCAATATAATCTCCATCTTCAATATTTGTGATCAAATCTCTATATTATTCACATAAGCTTCTAACAATTATCTATTAAATCTAAAACAACTCTACTCTTATAATTACATTTTTTTGAAATTAAATATACTTCTGAAAGTTCCTATGTTAATTGAAGAACTCCAGGAATTTCATCAGAACTAAATTCATTTTTTAAAGCTAACCTATATAAACATATTCTTTCTTCATATGCTAATCTCTTTACCATTAATTCATTATTTTTTTCCATTTTCGCACTCCTATAAATTTTAATTATACTTGTATTATATATACATATATATAAAATCAACATTCTTAAAATACTTTTAAAGAAAGATGTAAAGTAATTTTTAAATAAAAATAAGAAAATGATTAAATCATTTTCTTATTTAATTTTCTTTTCCCAAATTTTTCTTATTGCTTTTAAAGATAAAGTTGATAACGTAAAACCTATTACTGGAACTAATGAAGTTAATAATATATAATTATATTCTCTTATTAAAAAAGAATAAATTATTACAATAATATAAGTTAAAATCATAATACATATTTTTCTAGTCCAACTTGTTTCCCATGATTTATTTAATTCAACTCTTTTGTTTCTTTCTTCAATATTTTTAATTCTTTCTTCTAAATCCATATAACTTCCTCCAAAATCATTATAACATCTATAATAAAAAAAAGAAAACTATCTTTTTATAGTTTTCTTTACAATATATCTTAGTTTATATGGAATTATTTTTCTTCTTATTTTTATTAAAATAGATGGGTGATTAATTGACTTATCTTTTTTTATCATTTTTTTCTTATATCTTCTTGATAATCTATCATATTCTTCTTTTGTATCAACACCATTTATTAAAAAACATCCATTCCATAAACTCTTGCTTGTCTTTTTAGTTACAAGTTCCCATCTTTTTTTATTTAATAAATCTTTTTTATCTATTAATTGAATATACGGATTCTTATCGTTTCTTCCTAGTTCCATATCATTACTTAGACTTTCAAACATCTTTAAATCATTAAAATCTTTTTCTTTTAAGAATTTATCATAAAAACTTAAGCAGAATTCATTATCTAAACTATCATAATATTTATAATATTTCATTATTTCTTTAATCATATTAAAACTTGATTCTTGAAATTTATCTACTATATTTAAATAATCATAATTATTATCTAGTACTGGTTCTATTTTATTATTATTTTTAATGTAATTATTAGTGCTTCCATGAGGTGCGGAAAAAATAAATTCATACATCATTACTTGTGAAAATATTTTTTTCATAAGTCTTTCTGGTTTAGATTGATCAAACATATATCCAAATGATTTTGTTTTATAGTTCTTTTTACCCGCTGGAATAGTTCCAAAATAATATCCATATATATCTTTATCTAATATATTAGAAATTGCTTCTTGAATACTTCCTCCCCATCCTACATCAACTACATTTACTTTATCAAATTTTGTTAATCCTTCTTGAATTAAATATTCTTTTGCTAAAGCATAATCATCTTTTATTTTTGAATCTAATTCTTTCCAGTAATGAGCCACTAACTTTTCAGCATTATAAAAGTTTTTAGATGTAATACTATCATACATAGTATTAAATCCAAATAATTTAATTATATCTTCATCTATATCTATATTTATAAAATGATTATTTATAAATTTCTTTAATGTTATTTTCTTATTATTAACTGAAGTATAGTTTAATAACTTATCTCTAGATTTTAGAAACATACTAGGGATTTGAAGAGATTTTCTTGAAACATATAAATAATTTATAAATTTATTATTATTTGGAAATAATTCATATATTTTTTTTAATATATATCCATCTCTCGCTAAAAAGAAAACATTATCATCACTCTTTGTTAATAAATATATATAATTAGTAAAACCAAGATATATTGGCGCTAAATACTTATATCCAAAAGTATTCCAATAATCATTTTCTAATCCATTATATACATATTTATTTCTAATACCCAAAATAATTGATTCAAATATAGTTTTAGAATTATTTTCTTCAATAGAATTTACATTTTTATAATGATAACTATTAATACCAAGTTCCCTTGGTTTTAAATAATCAGAATTATAATTATCACCAATATGTACCCATTTACTATAATCTAAATTATTTTTTTCTTTAACATATTTAAATAAAGAACTATCACCTTTCATAGCACTTGCTTCACAAGAAACATATAAATTGTTATCTACTTTATAACCATTACTAGTTAATAATGAAATAATAGTTTTACTATTTAAATACATATCTGAAATAAAATATACTTGTTTATTATTATCTATACAATAATCATATATTTCTTTCATAAATGGATTTACTGTTATAAACTCATGTTCTCTTTCTATTTCCATTCTTTTAATAGAATCAGTTATCTTTTTGTTTTTTATTATCTTATTTATTTCTTGATATATTTCATCTAAGAAAACATCACATCTATCAATTACTTTTCTAGCATCTATTTCTGCTTGTACTCTTATCTTACTAAAATCTTTAATATTATATTCTTCTAATATTTCTTTATCCATTGTTCTAAAAATATCTATTGGTCTTGAAACGTTTCTAAACAATAATGTATCAAAAATATCAAAAGATACTATTTCTTTTTCATCTATTAATCTTTTTATATCATCCATCATTTTTACTCACCAAGTAAAAATTATATCACAATTGTCAAATATTACCTACAATTTTTTTAATAATTTAAATTATAAAAAAACAAAAAAATAAATTAACTTATTTTTTTGTTTATTAATTTCTTATTATTAGCTAAAGATAATTGTTCTTTATAGATATTCATTATATCTTTAAGAGCAAATATAGCGTCTAT